>JAGPCC010000064.1 GCA_018058245.1 Verrucomicrobiales bacterium | reverse complement strand
GCGCTACGCATTTCGCTCCAGTCTCCAGGGAACCTACTGTGTGAATAGCCTAGGCTTCCGCGGCGCGAAATCTACTACCCCTGACACCAAAGCGACCTCGTCCGTAAGTTTTACGACGATCTACGGTTTGCCAGGGACTTGGCAAACCCAGACCGGAGAGACCGTAACCCTCAATGTACTCCGTGGGAAACCGCATATCATCTCGCTGGGATTCACCCGCTGCGAATATGCCTGTCCGAAGATTTTTTCGGATATGAAGCGAATCGAGGCAGCCCTCGGTCCAGACGCAGCGAAAGTCGGATTCCTGTTTTTCTCGATCGATCCAAAACACGATACTCCCGAGGCCATGACAAAAAAAATGGCGGAACTGAAAGTCGATCCGGCACAATGGACCATGCTCACCGCACCGGATGGCACAGTCCGGGAACTGGCCGTGGCGCTCGAATACAAGTTCCAAGAGATCGAGGACTTTTTCGCTCATTCCAATCTGATCGCGGTCCTGGATGGCGACGGAAACATCGTCCATCGGGAGCAATCCCTTGGTGCCGACATCGCTCCCACGGTGGAAGCGATCCATCAACTTCTCACTCCATGACATCTCCTCTTCCCGACCTCGCTGGCCGCACCGAAATCGAACAACTCGTCAATGCCTTCTACGGACGCGTCCGCTCAGACGATCTCCTCGGATTCATTTTCGACGAAGTCGCCGAGATCGATTGGGACAGTCACCTTCCGAAAATGTACGCCTTCTGGGAGACCGTCATCTTCCGCAGTGGTGGGTACAATGGCAATCCCCTCGCCGCTCATGCTAAGCTCGCTCCGCTCACCGCGATGGGACGTCCCCAGTTCGACCGATGGCTGGAACTCTTCTGCGCCACGGTCGATGATCTCTTCGCCGGTGAACATGCCGACCATATTAAGAACTGCGCTGCTGATATGGCCAATGTGATCCACAGTCGGATCAACCAAATCCCCAACCCTCGCGCCGATCCTGCAAATCTGACCCCCGAGCAGAAGGCGCGATACGCCGCTTACCGTGACAACACCAAACAGAATTCGTAATCGATTCGATTTCCCGCAAACCTGCAAACATCCCTGAACCACCAACTCCAGTCCCCCATGTCACGCTACATCACCTTGCTCAACTTCACCGGAAAGGGATCCACTGCGATCAGTGATTCCGTTTCACGCGCCCACCACTTCGACGAACTCGCCACCAAATCGGGAGTCACCGTCGAAGGTCAATACTGGACGATCGGGAGCCACGACGGAGTCCTCATTCTCCAGGCCGATAAGGAGGAACGCATTCTCCATCTTCTCGCCGGGCTCGCGTCCCTCGGATTTGTTAGCACTAAGACAATGCGAGCGTTCACCGACGTCGAATTCGAAGCGGTTCTGAAGTCCTAACAGGATCTCTTTACGACTCCAGCCGCAACCGTGCGAAGGCCCCACAGAGGCTCGCCACGAGCGCACGCGGTACCGGGACGACATCATAGTTCTGCCGCTTAAACATGCGCGGGAACTGTTCACGAGCGCGTTTCTCGATCGCAAAAGCATGGGTCGCGATGCCGTGGCGTGCACCCGTCTCGATCGCTTTTCTTACATCGCGAATTCCGTATTCCCCCTCATACCGATCATAGTCACAGGGACGACCGTCCGTCAGGAGAAAAACGATCTTCCTCTCCCCGGACTCACGCGAAAGTAACTCCTGAGCATGGCGCAAGGCAGGACCGATACGAGTATATCCTCGGGCAACGAGAGAACCCAGCTTTGCGCGAGACCCTCTCCAATCCTCCCGAAAATCCTTGATGAGATGGAACTCGCACTCTCTCCGCGTATTCGAGCTGAATCCCGCCACCGCAAAATCCTCGATGAACTCATCGAGCACCTCTCCCGCACACAGGAGAGTCTCGCGCATCGTATCGAGGACCCGAGCGTCATCGATCCACGAATCAGTCGAAAAGCTGAGGTCCATGAGGATCAGCGCCGAAACATCGTGCCACTTCCGACGCCGCTCGACGTAGATTCGCTCGTCCGGAATCTGCCCGGCACGCAGATCAACGAGCGAACGCACGACCGAATCGAGGTCGAGGTCCTCCCCGTGAGGACGACTTCGCTTCCGCTCCATTTTTGTAGCGAGCGAGGCGAGGTTCTTCCGCAAATCGAGGATCACTGAGCGATGTTTCCGCGCGGTCTCGCTCGCCCATTCCGCATCCGATTCCTCAGCAGCAGTCTCGCGAATGAAACACCAATCGTCTTTGTGCCGGCCCTGTTTGAAGTCCCATTCCGGGTACGGGATTCCCGCTGCGGGAGCCTCACCACCCACCTCGAGATGCAAACCCTCGATCACGAGATCGGCCCGATAGATCGAGCGCGGCCGTTCGCGGCTGCGCATCACCTGGGTCATCTGGAGGGAGCGCAACGCTTCCTCATGGTCCTCCAACTCATCCTCGTCATCGCTCTTCCGATTCAGCCCGTTGGTTTCCTCAAGAGTTTCTGCTTTTTCAAACGTATGAGTGGGCAACTCGGCCTCCACAGGTTGTTCGCCAGGATCCTCGAGCGCCGTCACTCCCGCTCGACCTTCCCCTTCGATCTCGGTAATGGCCTCGTCGGTTGACTCATCCTCCAACTCCGCAGGCGAGGTGGGTTGACTCGGTTCTTCGCCTTTACCTCCCAGCACCGGTTCTCCGAATAGAGCCCAAAGATCGCGGCCCTCGGGAAGTTCCCCGAGTCGAGAGATCCGTTCACCAAGACCGGGAAATTCTACAGTCCAGCCTGCGACTCGATCCTTCAATGCCGTCCCTTTTCGTCCTCCCGTCCGATCTCTCATCGAGAGAGCACCGAGAAGAGTCTTGATCCGGAACAATTCCTCGTTTCCTTCCAATGACCCTGCCGCGTCAAAACTCGAAGGCAGGAAAAGGTGTTCCTCATCACAGAGAACCGTCTGCGAAGTCTCGACGATCACGACCGAACGGCCAGCAACCATACGGGCGAGGAGAAACAACTCCTGACGCAGGGGTTCGAGCGGGACACGTAGTTCGGCAAGTTTCCGCTCCTGCGGACTCACGACGAGCCGACGATAGAGCGCTTTGATTCCCAGGAAGATGTTTTCCTCCCACTCGAGGATGGAGCTCATAGTACGGGGAGTAAAGAGGGTCGAGGGAGGGCCTTTAGAGGGTCAGGTCGATGATCTGTCGGATCGCTTTCAGCGCGTCCGGGTCGTCCGTGAGCGGTTCAGCGATCGCAGAGGCGGCCGCAAAACGAGGCGGAAGACCCCGCTGGATCAAGATGGCAGCATCGACGAGAAGGCGCGTGGAGACCGATTCGACGAGGGAAAGCTCGGTAAGGTTGCGCACTTTTTTGGCAATCGCGACCAACTTGGACGCGGCATCGGACTCGATCCCCGTCTCTCCGCAGAGGATACGGATTTCGACATCTTCTGTCGGATAACCAAAAGAATAGCCCACAAAACGCTGTCTCGTCGAGGCCTTCAGCTCCCGCATGCTCCGCTGGTAACCGGGGTTGTAACTGATCACGAGCATGAACTCGGGTGACGCCTCGAGGGTCTCCCCGGTGCGGTCGAGGAAAAGCTCCCTTCGGTAGTCCGTCAAGGGATGGATCACGACGATGGCGTCTGCTCTCGCTTCCGCGATCTCGTCGAGATAGAGGATCGCGCCCTCGCGGACTGCCCGCGTTACCGGCCCGTCACACCATACCGTCTCTCCACCTACAAGAAGATGCCGCCCTAACAAATCTGTCGCGGAAGTATCCTCGTTGCAGGCGACCGTAATGAGGGGCCGCCCCAATTTTGCTGCCATGTGCTCGACGAATCGAGTTTTCCCGCAGCCCGTTGGTCCCTTGAGCATGATCGGGAGCCGTGCTTTCCAAGTTTCCTCGAAGAGCTCCGACTCGCGGCCTGTCTCCAGATAGAAGATTTCTTTCCCGCTCACGATACTCTCACCTCCTCGGCAGCACGAACATCAGAGGTAGCAGCCTCTTCCGAAGGCAGGCCGAAACGCCAGAAATTCCAGATAAAAAAGATGATCCCGATCAGAAAAAGGCAGGCCGCCAAGAGCATACCAATAAAATGCACTTCTACTTCCTTTTGCACGGCAAGGAAGTCCAAACCCATGCGACGCTCCAGATTCACCTGGGTAATCCCAGCGACAGCAAGCGCACCCGTCATACCGACCATTCCGATGTTGCTCAGCCAAAAGGCGGCACTCGAAGCAGCATTATCCCAGAGTTTGCGACCGGTCAGCACCGGGAGAGCGTACGCGATCATCGCCAATACGATCATGGCGTAAGCACCCCAGAAAGCCAGGTGACCATGCATCGCCGTCACGAGAGTCCCGTGCGTCCACATATTCACTTGGGGCAGCGTGTGGGCGAACCCGAGAAAGCCAGCACCCACAAAGGACATCAGGGAACTGCCCAGAGTCCAGTTGAGAGCCGCTTTATTGGGATGTCGCCTTCCGCCCTTTTTCGCCATGGCGAGGGCGTAGATCGCCATACCGAGAAACGCGAGTGGTTCCAGTGCCGAGAAGATGCCACCCACCATGAGCCAATAACGGGGCACCCCGATGTAGTAGTAGTGGTGACCGGTCCCGAGAATTCCCGAGAGGAAAGTGAGGCCGACGATGATATAGAGCCACTTTTCCACCAGTTCGCGGTCCACTCCGGTGAGCTTGATGAGGAGATAACAGAGCAGCGCTCCCATGATCAGTTCCCACACACCTTCGACCCAAAGATGGACAACCCACCAGCGATAGAAAGAATCAAGAGTCTGGTTCTCAAAGTCGATCATGCCGGGCAAGTAGAGAAGCGCGGCAGATAGTAGACCGAAGTAGAGGACGATCGACGTGGTCGTATATCGCTTCCCATTCCAGATCGTCATTCCGATATTTGCGAGGAAGGTGAGAACGTTGACCACCACAAGGTAGTCAAGCGGTCGGGGGATTTCGAGGAATTTTCGACCTTCCCACCAGTTCAAATGATAACCGACGAGAGCAGCAACTCCCACGAGCAGGAAGGTTACTAGCTGGATATAGGCGAGTTTCGGCCACATCAACTCCCGGTCGGCCTCTTCGGGGATGATGAAGTGCGCACTCCCCATGAAACCGAGAAGCAACCAGAAAACAAGCAGGTTCGTGTGTGTCGCCCGGGCCGTGTTGAACGGAATCCATTCGTGAAGCCCGTCCATGCCGATGCGGGCAAAGCCCATGATAAAGCCGTAGACGATCTGCAGAGCGAAGAGCAGCATCGCAGCCGCGAAGAACCAATAGGCAATCTTTTGCGTTTTGAATTTCATGGAGTCGGAATCAGGAAAATGAGAAAATGGGTAATAAAATAGGACCTCAAGCTGTCGTGGCTCAGTTCGTAGGGGCGTGTGCTTTCAAGCTAAGGAGGAAATCAACCATCTGCTCGACTTCCTGGGGAGAAACAAGGGCTGGCACAAGATTCGGCATAGGGGAACCCGGTTTCAGTTTTTGCGGGTCACTGATCCAGGCGATGAGTTCGTCACGCGTTTTCCGTTGGAAGACAAAGTCGAGGACCGGAGCCGTCACGACCTCGCCGGTAACCGCATTAGGCATCATCACCCCAGGCATACCCTTGCCGAGAATGCGGTGACATCCGGTGCAGGATTTTTGCTCGAAGATCACGGGCAGTGGAACCGCCGCAGCGACCGAAGCGGGTAGTTCCCCGCTCGCGCCCCCCGCCGCTTCGCTGGCAGCAGGTTGCATTAGCTTCTTCAACGGCGGCTCCGCCGGGAACCCGTTCAAATCAACCTTTCCACACCAATCGAGAAAGGCGATGACCTCGTCGATCTGCGAGTCTGTGAAGTCATACTTCACCATCTTTCGTTGCCCAGGGAACATCGCCTCGGGATCCCGAATGAAGATTTTTATCCAGTCCTTCCCGCGCCGGTCGACTACTTTTGTCAACTCTGGAGCATAGTAGGCTCCCTCGCCAAAGAGCGTGTGACACCCCATGCAGTTGTTTTGTTCCCAAATCCGCTTTCCAGCGGCAACTTGGGGGGTGATCGCCGAATCATTGGTCTGCTCCGGCACCTTGCGATGGGTGTCGATTGTCAGGATGAGGAAGATCCCCGTAAAAACAGCGGTACCGCCGAGAAAAAAAGCTCGGGCTTGGAATTTCGAGAGCATGAGACAAGCAGATAGGTTGGGCGCTGCACAGAGAAAACCTGCAACGTGGATACACCTTATCCAAAGAAGCTCGGATCTCCTTGACTTAAGTCAAGAAAGAGTGGTTTTTTGAAAATTGTTTCATGCTCAGTCCCCACCCTCCACCCAGCCAATCCGAAACCCGGAAAATCATCGGCATTCTTCGTGCGACCCGGATTTTCAGCGAACTCCGCGAGGTGGATCTTCGGAACATCGCTCTCTGTTCCGAATGTCGCACGGCACCCAAACAAACCTACCTCTTTCACGAAGGCGACTCGCCGACCGGTTTTTTTGTCATCGGTAAAGGAATCGTCAACGTGCATCGTCTCAACGAAACAGGACGCGAAACGGTCATCCACATTTTCCGAGAAGGAGAATCCTTTGGAGAACTCTTCTTGGCAGATGCAAGACCGAGCCCAGTGAGTGCCCGCACCGAATCGGCCGCCACACTCATCCTCATACGCCGGACGGATCTTGCCCGTATGATCGCCTCCCAACCCGAGATTGCGATGCGCCTGCTCGCCTCGATGAGTCGCCATCTCCGTTCCCTCGTCGACAAATTAGGGAGCTTGCAGCACCGAACCGTCGCCGAGCGACTGCGCGAGTGGCTTCTGATCCGCTGCGCCGACGAAAACGGCCCCTCGATGATCTCCCTCCCACCGCGCAAGTATCTCCTCGCGGCCGAGATCGGCACGGTGCCCGAGACCCTCTCCCGGACTCTGACCAAGTTCCGTGAGCGAGGATGGATTCTCACCGAGGAAGGCACCATCACCGTGCTATCTCCCTCGCTCTTCGCAGACGCGGACCTCGAGAATCCAGCTAAATGAAACTGGAGACTCAGTAAACGATGCCCGCCCCAATCGAGGCCCGCGTCAAATCGGGTTGCCCATTCTCTCCTTGGAAGGTGGCCCCTTTTGCAAGAACGGTGACGTGCTTGGTGATCGACTTCGAGACGACGAGATCGGCCTCGTTCCGGAAGGAAACGTCGAGTGCATCATCCCAAAGATGATGATACGTCAGGGCGAGTTTGACGCCTTCTGCAATCGTTGTCCCTAGCGTGGCATAGAAATCCCTAGGACCCTGAGAAGGCGCATCGGCAGAGCAATCCGCTTACCCATATTTGCCCCTGGAAATCGGTCGCGATCAATCGCCATCGTGCCCTCGTATTCAACAAAGGCTTGAACTCCCCCGAGATCACGAATCAGGAGTCCTCAGCGGTTCCGCATCGTCCAGCGTGAGACACATCCAGCCCCTCCTGATCCCCAAATTCATATCGGAGTCGGATATCTACGGTTGGATCCACCAGTGCGGGAACCGCATCATTGAGCACGAGCGCTTTATCAGTGACTCCACCAACAATGCCCTCATGGATTCCGACAAGCTGCCGGGAATTTCACTAGTAGTGACGGTGTGCCTCGCTCCTTTCGTTTCTCAGATCGCAGGGAACATCCATCGACGATGAACCCAAGGGGGCGCCCCCTCGAAAAACCCTGTCTGCGTCCTTGACCTCTCACCGCTCATGCTACTCTCTATCCCATGAGATTGCTCCTTTCGCTCACCCTTCTCCTCCCCCTCTCGTTTGCCTTCGCCGCAGACCCGCCTTTTGCGGCGGAACAATTTTCCGACCTCGCCCAAATGCCGGACCGGACGGAGGACTTTCGGAAGCAGATCCTCGAAAACAACGGAACGCTCCTCTTGGAATCGGGCGTACACCGCATCACTGGAACCCTCACGTTTTTTCTTGAGGGGAAGAACAGCGCCATCATTCGTCCCGCTGGAGGACCGGTCACACTCCTCATGGACGGAGCGGGACCGGCAATCCGACTAGTCGGTTCCCACGAAGGCTCCGCCTCGCCGAGTTCCTTCAAACGCGAAACTTGGAATGAACGGATGCCGCTCATCGAGGACATCGAGATCGTGGGAAATCACCCGGAAGCCGACGGTATCGAACTTTACCGGACCTTTGAAACGACCATTTCGAAAGTGGCAGTGAGATGGTGCCGACACGCAATTCATCTAGTGGAGCGCAATCGGAATGTTGCCATCTCGGCGGTGCATCTCTATCACAATCGAGGCATCGGTCTCTTCCTCGACGACGTGAACCTCCACCAGATCAACGTCGGGAATTCTCACATCAGTTACAACCACGGCGGCGGGATCGTGGTGCGGGACGGAAATGTCCGTAATCTCCAGATCACGGGTTGTGACATCGAGGCAAACATGCCTGCTGACAACTCGGATACTACGACCGCGAATATCCTGCTAGACCTCTCGGGCAAACCCGACGACAAGACTCGCTCCATTGCCGAAGTCGCGATCACCGGATGCACGATTCAGCACAGCTCGAACTACTCAGGAAAAGACTTTACGGAACTGGCTCCTGGCGGGGCGAACATCCGGCTCCTCGGCAAAGAGATCGCACCGATCGACTCGGTCACGATGACGGGCAATGTCATGAGTGATGTCACGCTCAATGTCGAGTTACGTGACTGCACCGACATCACTCTCACGGGAAACAATTTTTTTGCCCCCAATCCCGACAACCTTCACGTGATTCGCAGCAAGCGCGTCATCGTGAACGGAAATACTTTCAACCCCCGTGAATTTGAGCGTCCAGGCCGTGTTCTCTTAGATGAATGTCAGGATTGTATCTTTTCAAACAACACCCTGCGTGGACTTCAGGCGGAGGATGGCACGGTCGTCGTAAAAAGATCCACCCGCATCAGCCTAGCAAACAACCTTCTTACAGAATCCGGGAGCGGAATCCGCGTGGAAGAATCCCGCGACATTGCCATCAGCGGCTGGCTCGTCTCCCTGCCAAAGAATGTCGCCGGGCAAGCGTGGGTCACGCACGATGCAGGGTCAACAGGGATTACGGAGACAAACAATCTCATCACACCCTAAGAATCTCTCGGGCTACGAGCAGTCCACTACCCTCGCAACCGGCGCGCCGCTTCCGTCATCGCATGGAGCTTCGCGACGGCGACACCCTCTTCATTGACGCAGCGGTTCGCGAAACATCCGAAACCACAATCAGGGTTCAGGAAAATCTGACTGGGTTTCCAGTAGGCCATTGCCTCGGTGGCCCGCTCGACGATGGACTCGGGCGATTCCGCCTCATCGGTTCGTGGATTGATGCAGCCGAGGCCGATCTCCCGGTCCCCTAGCGATCGGCCGATGACATCGAGTTCGCCCGCTCTCGGAGTTGCGTACTCGAGCACATATTGATGAAGATTCATCGACTTGAAACACTCCACGAGCGGTTGGTAATCGCCGACGATCAAGACATCTTCCCGCTTGGACCAGTTCCCACGGCAGACGTGGATGCCGAGGCGAACCTTGTCTTCGAAACCAGCAACGACACGGTTCATGAGCTCGGCGGCGTAGGCGAGCTCTTCGCCGGGATCGCGTCGCGTCGCGAGCGTCGCACACATAAAGGTCCGTTTTTTCGAGTCACCACTGTGAACGATTTCGGTGAGGACCGGTTCATCGAACTGGATAAAGTCCGCGCCCTCTGCGACGAGATCCGCCAATTCCTCTCGCAGGATCGCGACGACGTCATCGGCCATGACCGGTTTGTCCCCGTAGGCGGACTGAGAATGCGCCGTCACCCACATCGCTCGCGTCAGGAGATAGGGGCCGGGAAGGGTTACCTTCACGGCCCGATCCGTATGCTTCCTCACAAAACGCAAATCCCCGACCGCGAGAGGTTCGCGACGGCGGAGCTTTCCCACACAGGTCGGATTGCGGATCGCAAAGGCCGGGGCGTCGAGCGTTTCGAGCATCTCTTCGAATGCCGCTTTGTCCTCGACGGTATCGAGCATCTCAGCGAGAGACATGAGCTGGGTTCCCTCGACTTTGTCGGTGATGAACGAATAAAAATTGTCTCGTCGGAGCTCTCCATCGACGACGATATCCAACCCCGCATCCGCCTGGTGCTCAAGACAACGGATGATTTCTCGATCTGCGACGACATCAAATTCCTCGCGAGTGATCCGGCCCATTCGCTTTTCCCGAAGTGCGGCGATCAGGGTTTCAGATCGGGGCCAGGAGCCCACTTGGGTGACAGCAAAATCGATCACAAGGTTCCGTCTTTCCGGGAGAAAAATTCCGTGAGTTCACAAGCTTCCGCCAAAGCGCCAAACCCGGAGGTTCGACCGGGTTCCCACTTTTTCAGACCTTCAAGATCCATCATCTCTTTGTGACTGGGGTTGTCGTAACTCATCAAGTGAAGGACGTGGAGCCACGGTCTCTCCCGCTCTTCCGGGAAATCTCCTCGCACCGTAAAGACACAATGGTCGTAGCGATCTGTCGTCGCGAGGATGCGATAGTTTACCGGATCGATCGTGCCATCCTTTGTCCATCCCTGCCAGTTGAGGTCGATCAGAGCGGAAGCATCGGCCTTCCCCCGACTGAGGGTGAGGAAGGCTTCTTTTTCTCCTCCGATATGGTCGCCATGAAGACCAACGAGGAGATCGTGGCGTTTCTCTTCGTAATCCCTTCCCGGCAACAGTCCCGCGCGAGCGAGGAGCCCCTGGGGTATGAGTCGTGCCTGCGGCGAATCTTCTGACCCAAAGGCGATGCGTTTCCCACGGAGATCCTCAAGCGATTGTGCGGAGCTATTCGATGGCACAACGAGATGCGATACCCTGTCCCGATCCGTATCCCGCATCGCGATAGCACGACAGTCTCCACCGCTCCGGCGCTGTGCGTCGAGCCAGGCAAGTGGCGAGTTCCAAGCAATATCGATCTCCCCGGCCATGAGCGCATCATTTTGCAGATCGTAATCTGCAAACAACTTCACATCCATGGGACAGTCATTTGCTTCAAAAAACTCCCGAATGATGTCCCAGATAACGGAGACTTTGGGATCATATAGAACGGCACCAACAACGATAGGAGAAGACATGGGAAAAAGGGACGAGGGTAATACAACGAGATAATACAAACAATTCGAGGAGTCAGTGAAGATCTAACCGAACAAGGGCATCCCCACGAGAAGTCTACCGACAAACTCTCGAAGATGATCCGTCGTCGGTGCCATCACGATGGCGGCTCGTGCGTCACGAAAAGGTCGCTCGAGACCGAGATGTTTGCTGAAGGCAGCACCTCCGCAAGCACGCATCGCGAGGTCGGACACCCGCACCGCAGCTTCCGAAGAACTCGCCTTTACGGCCAGCGCGTGCAGCATCGCATCCGAAGCAGAACTCTCGAATTTCGCCAAAACCGCAACGAGATAGGCTCGCGCTTTGTCGGTTTCGAGGCGCATCTCGGAAAGGGACGCCCGGAGATTGGGGAGATCCGAGAGGTTTTTCCCGGTATGCTGAAATCCGTGGCTCGTGATGTGCTTTTGTGCGGCGAGGAAACAGGACTCTGCCAGTCCGACGCCGATGGCACCCTGACAAATCAGGAAAACCGGCAGCGCAGTTCCGAGCATGATGTCGCCGCCTTTTCCCGCTTCGCCGATGAGTCGAGTCTCATCAGGAAGAGTCACGTCCGAGAGCGTCATCGGGTTGCTTTGATTTCCGCGCATCCCGAGACTGCTCCAGCCACCCGAGATGGAAAGACCCGTATCCCCTTTTTTAACCAAATACACACTGGCACCGCTGCCGTCCGGAGCATTACAACTGGCTACGATTCCATCGGCAATACCAGCGCTAGTGACCCAGCTCTTCGAAGCACTGAGAGTGACCCCATCCCCGCTCGCGATCGCTTGGGAGACCGGAGCCCAGAACTCACTGCGACTCCCGCTTTCGGAAAACGCAAGGGTACTGAGATGCTTGCCGGCAACACAGTCGAGCAATTCACCCTTGAATTTGTCCGGATGGGAGAGGTAGCAATTCACACCGGCACTGTGCATCATGTAAATCATCGCGGTCGAACCACAGGCCTGGGCGAGTTCATCGACCACGGCTGCGAGGAGACGTAAATCTCCCCCCATGCCCCCGAGTTCTGCCGGGATGAGGAGCCCATAGAACCCGCCCTCAGCGAGCGCCGCCATGGACTCGACCGGGAACCGAGATTTCTCATCGACATCTGCCGCCTGCTCTGCAAGAACAGAGCAGGCGATCTCTTTGGCTTTTCCGACGATGACTTGCTGGGCGGGTGAGAGCTGATACATGGTGGGGAGATAGGAAGTGGTACGTGGTAGATAAAAATAAAAGTCGGTTCATGCGCTGATCTGCATGATGATCTCGACTTCTGTGCCGCGACGGAGAGTGTTGTAAAACGGTGCCCGCTTCAACGCCTCGTCCCAGACCTCGCGAATCCGATCGGGGCTGACGCCGCTGCCGACATACGCACGCATATGGACGCGCTCGTAGTAGGGTTCCCCGCTCGCACCGACGACGCCAAGCAGAGCAAGAGGTGCCGCCAGTTGTGCGGTCAATCTCGCCTCGACTTCATCGACGGGGAGGCGCCGCTCCCGAGCGAGGCGAACGAAGATCCCGAGAATATCGGACGCCAGAACTCCGAGCATCGTCTCCGCTCCCGTGATCTGCCCTTCGGCGATATCAAAACTCCACCCTTTCCCGATCCCTAGCTGGTGCGTCCGAGCGTAGATGGTGACTCCACCGCTCAACTCCGCAGTAACCCGAACGTTGACCAGCGCTCTCTGGAGCAAGTCATCCATGGATCAGTATTCGAAAAGGAAGCTGCATCGCTGGTTCAGGAAGGGTGAGAGTCTGGTCCAATCTCCGCCCGGGGTCAATCTTTCAAGTCTTCTTTTAGTTCAGTCCTTGCGGTGACTTCCCGTCTTTCACTTCGCCTAGCCCGCCGCTTCGCGGCAGAAATGCCAGATTCAATCGCCAGTCCGCTTTGGCCGTCGTATCGATTAAAAGCTGACAGAGCGAATGGAGAATCTGTTCGTTCGAGGCGATTTCGATCCCCTGCCCGCTTTCTGGATGCATGCAAAGCAGGGTCTGCCCCTCGGGCGAAGGCTTGAGACCGACACTAAACAACAAAGCGGGGGTTTCCCCTAAAGGCAGGTAGGTGCTCTCTTGATACTGGGTGGTGAAGTCCGCCTGCGAGACCATCTCCTGATGTTTGATCTCCTTTTTGGTAGCTTCCACGAGTGGATCGTGCAGAGGTTTCTCGGTCTCGACCGGAGCAATACCAACCTCCTTAGCGAGCAGCTGGTTGAGCGAATGCCAGAGGATCATGACATACCGACGCGTCATCCAGAAGCGGAACTCCTGCCTTGCTTTTGTGTTGAGACGAAACAGCAGCCTATCCTCCATCGAGACATAGGTGAGCTGCATCTGGTGCATCTGACTCATGGGTAGAAAGTCGTCGCAGGTGAGATCCGGTCAAGCTTCGTCATAGATCTTGAACAATCCGGAATGGTCTAAATCGCCATTTCCCATCTCGTGGACAAAAGACTCCCAGAGTCGGCGGGAGTTCTCAAGGGTGGTAGATTTTAACCCGACTCGATCTGCGAGTTCACTCATCAGTCGGACGTCTTTGAGCTGAAGTTCACTCCGCCCTCCCGGGACAAAATTGCGATTCACCATTCTCTCTCCGTGGAGATCCAGGATGCGGCTCTCGGCAAATCCGCCGCGAAGAGCATCCCGCACGAGGGCCGGATCGACTCCCGCCAGCTCCGCCATGCGCAGAGCCTGAGCGACGGCGTCGATCGTCTGGGCAACGATCAGCTGATTGGCCAGCTTCGTGACCTGCCCCGCGCCCTGGGCCCCCATAAAAGTGATTTTTTCTCCGACTACCTCCAAAATCGGATAGACCCGGTCGAAAGCGGGTTTTTCCCCACCGGCCATGATCGTGAGAGTCCCCGCCTTGGCTCCGACCTCGCCGCCCGAAACCGGGGCATCGATCCATGCAGCTCCTCGCGCTTTGACCAGTGCAGCAAAAGCGAACGTCTCCGTGTACCCTGTCGTACCAAAATCAATTACGATCGCCCCTTTGACGAGAGCCGTCTCCAGCATTTCCACGATAGCCCCGACGACTTCCGTGTGGGTCAGATTGAGACAAATCACTCCGTCGCCGACGGCTGCAGCCACTGCCGCCGGATCGATCGCAACATTCATCCCCCTCTCCGCTGCGAGGCGAGTCCGGGCTTCGCTACGATTCCACACCGTTAGCTCCGCACCAGCATCCTGGAGGTGTCCCGCCATCGGCCATCCCATCTTGCCGAGTCCGATGAATCCGATCTTGTATCCGTGGAGGGTTTCGCTCATGTTTCCATGCTACCCCTTTTCAGAACCGGAACAAGACTACGAATGAAAGTTGTTATCACAGGCGGAGGAGGATTCCTCGGCAGTCAGCTCGCCCTGAAACTCCTCGAAAAAGGCTCCCTCGTCGGCCCGTCGGGCGAACCCGAACCCATCGACGCGATCACCCTCTTCGACGCGCAATTTTCTCCCGAAGTCGAATCCCACATGGCACAAGAGGGTCATGCCATAACCCTAACCCTCTTGATCGGGAACATGGGGGACCGGGATGCGGTCTTTGCGGCGATCGACCGGGATGATATTTCCGTGTTCCACCTCGCCTCTATGGTCAGCGGGGAATGCGAGCAGCGATTCGACGATGCGCTGATGGCGAACCTCGATGGCGGTCGCTACTTGCTGGAAGCCCTGCGTCAGCGTGAGGGCCGACCGAGAATCGTTTTTGCAAGCAGCGTAGCCGCCTTCGGGGGAGCGATCATGCCCGATTGTGTGAGCGATGCCACAAAATGCACTCCGCAGACGACCTATGGCATGACCAAAGTAATCGGCGAGCTGATGATCAATGACTATTCCCGCAAAGGTTTTCTCGACGGGCGCTCGGCACGCCTCCCCACGATCATCATTCGTCCCGGAAAACCGAACGCAGCGGCATCGAGCTGGGCGAGCGGGATGTTTCGGGAACCACTCAACGGCGAACCCTGTCTCCTCCCAGTGCATCGTGATCAACTCCATCCGGTGCTCGGCTACCGTGATGTGATTGACTCGTTTGTCGCCCTCCACGAAGCCGATCCCGCGCTCCTCACGGATGATCGCGCCTTCGGTCTGCCAAGTCACCGCATCAGCGTTTCCGAGGGTCTCACCGTGATGGAAAAAGTCGCAGCGGAGGCAGGGATCACTCCGGGGCTAGTTGTGGACGAATACAATCCGGTGATCCAGGCCATCGTCGATACCTGGCCCACCGCGACGGACGGATCCCGGGCCATTAAGCTCGGCGTCCCGGAGCCACGGCCACTGGCCCAGATCGTGAGAGACTATCTCGCCGATTTTGTCCTGACCTGAAAAGCACGATCAACCACCGAGCATCTCCGCGATCAAAACCGATTCCCGACGGCGGATCGACTCCTGCGCGGCGAGGCAAACGGCCACGGCAAGGCGGGCGGAAGGGCCATCATTCAAAGGAGTTTTCCCCTCGCGAAGGCATTCCACAAAATGGACCAGCTCAGGTTTGATCCCGCGATCAACCCGCCCGGAGCTATCGACAAAATGCGTCGCATCCCCTTCGTCGGGGATCTGCATCTGCAAACGCTCTGGCACATCAAAACGATGATGAATGAGTTCAAGCGCCTGATTCTTCGTATCGATTCGCCCTTTGTCCCCGCAGGCTCCGATTTCACATTCTCCGCCAAAAGGGGCAAATAAACAGAGCTCTAAGGAAGCACGGCGCCCCCCTTCGTATTCGATAAGAATCTGGGCATTGTCGAGGATCTCACGATCTCGTAACACATTCGTGCCACCATGAGCCGATACCCGAACCGGCGGACGAGCCATCATCCAGTTGAACAAATCGAGGTGGTGGACATTCTTTTCCAGAATCGTCCCGCCTGTCATCGCTTCGCTGGAGCGCCACCCCGCACGCATCGGCCCGCGAAATTCACGACACCACATCAGCTGCAAATCACCGATGGCACCGGCGTCGATCATCTCCTTCATCTGGGAGTAGAGCCGTTGAAAACGCATCTCATGCCCGACTTGGAGGACCTTTCCGACCGCCGCTGCGAGGTCGATGATCTCGTCACACTGCGGGATCGTGAGACCGAGAGGTTTTTCGCAAAGGACATGTTTCCCCGCCTGCAATGCTGCGGTCGCTGCCGCGTGATGCTGATCATTCGTGAGGGCAACAATGACGGCATCCAGTTCCTCCAGAGCGACCACTTCGCGCCAGTCGGAAAACGTTTTCAAACCCACACCAACCAGCTCGGTCGATGCCTCGAGGCTCTCGCGACTGCGACTGCTCACCGCCGTGACTTCGACACCGTCGAGCTTCAAAAGATTGCGTAGATGAGCTTCGCGGCCGAACCAGCCGGCTCCGAGTAGTCCGATTTTGATCATAAAAAAGAAAAGATCCCTTCTGGGTCCCAGCGTAGAAGCGAATCAACCGGCGGAAAAGCCTTTTTGCACTCCCGTCAACGCGCCCACAGGTTCAAGAGCACGACTCCGGTCACTGCGACGAACGCTCCGATGATCGCGAGACGGCTCGGGTGGTCCCCTTCGGTGATCATCGCAAGAGGCATCATGACGATGGGAGTGAGCGCCACGACCGCGAGTGCGACACCGCTTTCGAGGCTCTGCAGCGCCATTTGGAAAAAACTCACTCCGATGACAGGTCCGCAGAGCGCCGCCCCGATCAGCCAGGGAGCGATGGTTCGATCGAGCGGAGAACGCCAGTTTTCGGAATGCTTTTTGGCGAAGAAAAAACGAATCACCAGAACCGAGAGAGCGGAAAAGAGGAGTCCAGCGAGGACACGCTGAAAGGCAGCAGTGATGCCCGATCCCTGCGCCCCCAACTCCTGCGCGACGACTTCGGCCTTGCGGCTGATAACCGCCCCCGTCCCCTGCCCCAGTCCGGCGACAATCGCGGCAAAAATCCCGGTCCCAAAACTACCGCGACGTGCCGTCTTCTGCCGGGACTTCGCGCCGGGACGGATCGCCATGATCACTCCGCTGAGGATCAGCATCGCACAGAAAATCACTTTCCCACTCACCCCGTTCCCGAGCCAAGCCCACTCCATCGTCATCGCAAAGAGGGGCGCGAGGCAGAGATTCAACAAAATCGTGAGGCGGGAACCGAGCCGTTCGTAGGCCGTGAACAGCGCGACATCACCCATTCCAAATCCGATCAGACCGCTGAGAAAAAACCATTGGAACGACGGCCAGCGAATCGCATCCGGCGTGAGGAGGAGCACGAGGATGCCAAGGATCAATGCCGCGAGCGTGAGCCGCACCAGATTCCCCCAGGCACTGCCCATGCGAATCGCAACGCGCTGCCCGGTCACAGACGAAAAAGCGAAAAAGAGAGTAGTAAGAATCGCGGCGAACATGGAATCGATCACCCAAACGCGGGTTCACATTCAAAGTTGCAAAGGCAACGTCATCCAGACAGATTTGTAAAGCGCCTCATGCACAGCAATCCCGGCAATCTTCCTTCCTTTCTCATCCACAACGGTGCCCTCCTCGCGAAAGCTGCTGCCGGGGTCACGGTCAACGACGGGGCGATCACCTGCGGACAGGGGGCCTTCGAGACGATGGCCGTCTATGAAGGGCATCCCTTTCTCGTCGCGGAACATTTGCAACGCTTACAAAAGACTGCTACGGCCCTCGGCCTCACCTGCCCTTCCGAGCACACCCTGACCGATGCGATTCACACCCTCCTCTCTGCGAACAGTCTCGAGACCGCCGCGATGGCACGGGTCCGCATCACTTTGACCGCTCCGCTGGAGGGCGAGTCCTGGTTTGTGGAGGCGACCCTGCCGCCGTCCCATCCCGCATCCGCCCGCCTCATCACGATCCCCTATGTCCGGAACGAACGGGGTGCGCTCGCTGGACTGAAGACCATCAACTACGGGGAAAACGTCATCGCGATGCAGATGGCCCGCGACGCCGGGGCAGACGAAGCCCTCTTCGGAAACTCCCGCGACCTGCTCTGCGAGGGAACATGGTCGAATATTTTTCTCTATGTGGAAGGACGCTATCTGACACCTCCACTGAGCTCGGGATGTCTCCCCGGAGTGACTCGCCGCCTCGTCCTCGAGATTCTGAAAGAACTCTCGCTTTCCTGGGTCGAGTCAGACTTCGCCATGTCCGATCTCGGAAAGATAAACGGAGCGTTCCTCACCTCCAGTCTTCGCGAGATCCAACCAGTTGCCTCCCTCGATGGACGAATTTTTGCACTCCCTCCCGGACTCGGTGAATTGAAGGTAGCATTCCGCAACCGGGTGGCAAGGGGACGTCGCCAAACGTAGAACGTTCTTCATGTCATCGATGCCGGGCACCGCTTCGGCTCACAGCTCGGAGGCGCTCTCCCTTCCGTCGCCGCTTTCGAAACAGGTGACCTCGTAAACTGGGGCGCGGCAAACGCCGGTCTCAATCGGGATTTTGTCACCGGTGCCCTTGGTTTTCGTCTGACCCCTCCCGGAAAACCCTACGACATCGGTTTCGCCTGGGAGAAACCGCTCACTACCGAGCAGTCCGGCCTCATGGACAGCCGCTTCACGGTGGACATGGTGATCAAGTTCTGACCTGATCCTCTTCCGGAAACACGAACCGGGTTCCGCGTCAGAGACCCGGAACAATCACTCACTCCGCAGCATTCAGCATTGCAGCGATTTGATCTTTCAAATCCAGACGCTTCTTTTTCAGGTCTGTCAGGACGGCGTCTTCAACCGTTTCAATCCCTTCCTCCATACGAAAAACCTCTTTGTCGATTTCGTCATAGGAATCCATGAGACGCTGAAAATGTGCGTCCTCCGTTTTCAAAACGTGAATCGCCTCCCGCTTTTCGGGGAACTCTACAATGAGGGGATGATGATCAAGGGGCATGCCGGAAAGAAAGACGAAAACCGTTTATCTGTCGAGTATTATAAAGTGCGTGAAGAGGTCGAGGGTGCAGGGACAGGGTCGAGGGTGCAGGGACAGAGGTCGAGGGTGCAGCGAGGGTGCAGCGAGGGTGCAGCGAGGGTGCAGCGAGGGTGCAGCGAGGGTGCAGCGAGGGTGCAGCGAGAGGGTGCAGCGAGGGTGCAGCGAGGGTGCAGCGAGGGTGCAGCGAGGGTGCAGCGAGAGGGTGCAGGGACATGCAGCGAGAGGGTGCAGGGACAGGATGATTATTGAGCAAAGCAGTTCTATCTGTCGATCTTTTTCACGAATCTAACGATTCCTCAAATCAACGCGCCAAAATGATTCGAAGCAGGCCCACTTGACGGTCTTTCGACCATCCAATGCTGCTACTTTTCGCCATTCACGCCAAACGCGGACGAAGTCTCTCCGCCCGCGCCTCCCCCTTACGCTCTTTCCACATTTCCGGCTTCCGGGTTACCGAGGATTCACAACTCTCCCCTTTTACAACTACTCCCGCAACTTCGCTGCCGAGATCATCACTTCCTTGCGCAAGTCGCGCAGCACGCACAAACCGTTCCAGTCAGCCTCGCGCATGACCCGTGCTCCACTCTGCCGGGTTTTCCCGAACTTCGCACGGTTCCGTTCAAAGACTTGATTCACAAACGCTTCACTGCCCAGCACGGCTCCGTCGGTCAGATAACGCACCCGAATTCGAATCGCTTCAGCTGCGGGCATCTTTCCCTTTCTGCGTTCCTCCGTTTCGACTTGCTCCCGGGTGAAGCCTTTCTTCTGAGGTTTTTTGCCGGGTTCGGAGATTTTCCGTT
>JAGPCC010000308.1 GCA_018058245.1 Verrucomicrobiales bacterium | reverse complement strand
AAAGAGGAGGATGAGGCCGCTAACAAAGTTGGCAACGACCTCCTGCAAGCCGAAACCCAGCCCGACACTGAGGGCTGCGGCGATCCAACCGAATTTCGCCATGTCCAGACCCAGAGCATTGAAGGCAACGACTACTCCGATCGCGACGATGGCATACTGACAGATCGTAACGATGGCATTCCGAACGCCCGCTTCCAGGCCGAGCGCTTGCAAAAAGGTGACTTCGAGCAGTCCGGGGAGATTTTGAAATACCACTGTGGTGATGACGGTAATGACACCCAGCCAAACGAGATTCCCCAGACTGACTTCTCCAAAAAGATATCGAGTGTCGAGGGATTTCAGAACGGGCACCATATCGGACCACACCCACCAGCAGCCGAAGACCACTGCGATCGCGACGACTGCCCGGATGAGATGGCGAGTCTGTTCCCCGATCTCACCCCAGCTCAAGGATTCCTCCTCTTCGATCGCGATCGAGGAGTCGTCTTTGATTGGGGCGATTTCGGAAATCTCGCTCCGCCCAGACTCTTCGGCCGCCTCCGCTGCATCCCTCTGCGCTTGTCGTTTTGCCTCCCGTAGTGCAATCGCATTTTGGAGCGCCAAACGCCGTTCTTTCACGGTAATCCACCGGGTTAGCAATCCATGAATCAACGCGCCGCTGAGGAGCACGATTGCCGAATTCTGGATTTGATAGGCCATCACCACAGCCGTGAGAAAATGCCCTAATGCCGCAAGGATCGCGAGGGAGATAGGAAGCAGAATGAGGAAAGACGACCACACTTTCCTCAATTTACCGGCCCAACTTTGTGTCGTGAGCATCTGGGCGAGGATCCCGCCGCTACTCCGGAAGAGGCGCAGGAGAATGAAGCTGATCGAAAACATCGCAACGATGAAAACGAGCCTACCCGGCCCATGGAACGAAGCGAGGTTGGTTCCATTGAACCAGATCGCGAGGACCATGTGAGCGGGCAAGTAAAACAAGATCGCCGCCATGAGCGCCCGGTAGCAGGAACTGAGGATTTGTCGATTCCATCGGAAGTGTTCTTCCGCGACGCCACCCGGCCAGCAGAGGATCGCGGAAAACCGGAACACAAAAAGGAGGACCGCCGGACCTGAGAGGCCCTTACCGAGAGCGTAGGTCGTTGGGGTCGAAAAGAAGTCCGACGAAAATACCCAGCCAAAGAACCAAAGCAGGACAGGAATCGGGAGCGCGAGCCAGAGCGTGACGAGGAGCGCTTGGACCGTGTTGCCGATGCTATCTGTCGATACCCGCTTCGTCCGGGCCACCGTGTCAGCAAGGTGTCGTCGGAGCCTTCGACGGGGCAGCAGGAGAATTAAGGTTAAGATCACTGCGAGAAGCCATTTTGAGAAACCGATTCTCAGGACGGCTTTTGCGTATTGCGTGAGAGCGTCTGGACCGACCAGTAGAATCCCGGCAGTGCGCATTCCGGTGAACGCATTCGCACCGAGCGGAGGCGAACTGGCTGCCCACATCAATTTTTCCACAAGGAACTCTTGAAAATCGATCGCAAAGGCGACCGTTTGACTCTCGATGAGGTCGATTTCACCAAGAATTTGGGCGAGTTTCCGGTTCCCTTCGGCTGCATCCTTTCGCAATTGAATGCGGGCGTTGATGAGGTTGGTGATGTCCGGTTCGATCTTTTTGAGGTCCGCGTCGGGGAGACCCTTTTCCTTCAGGCTCTCAAGGAGCTGGGAACGCTGTTCGGCCGGGTTTGACAGTTGATCGAGTTCATGGTCCTGACGAAAAGAGTCGAGCCGAGCCTTCGATATTTCAGACCGTCGTGCGGCCGCTTCGGGACGATAGGTTTTTGCCGTGGGGAGAGATCCCCGGAGTTCGAGGATCCGTTCCGAAAATTCGCTTTCGAGTCCACCAAATTCAATCTGTGTGCGAATACTTTCGGAATCGCGCTGGAGCTGATCCTGTTCCCGTTGCGCCTTTTTGAGCGTTTTATCCGCTTCGGTGATCTTTTGCATGATGACCTGGTTCTCGGCAGTGAGCTGGCGAATCTCTTTCGCCATCCCTGCAAAGAGTGGGTCCTTTTCGACGGATTCGATCCCGACTTCTTTTACGAGGCGTTCCGCCTCCGTAATCCGTGACTTCACAATCGCCCCGCTGCGTTTCTCCAGCACACTGACCCGTTCCCGGGCGAGCGCCATGTTCGAATTCGCGAGATCGCGTTTGGCTTTCGTGAGATCGTTCAGGATCGGCAGGGTCAGCGCTTCCTGTTCGAGCTTCACTAGCTTGGTTCGCAGAACCTTGATGGCGGCCTGATCTGCCGCAAGTTCGGCTTTTTCTTTGAGACCGCTGACAGGTTTCCCGCTCCATCGAGAAAAGAGGCCTTGAGCGTCCGACAATTGTCGGGTTACTTCGACGACCTGTTCCCGATTGGTCGAAGAACGACTCTCGATTTCCGTTAGTTCCTCTTCCAGTTCGCGGACTTGGCGAGTCAGATCGGTGAGGCGGGCCTTCTCCGAGGTCATCCGGGCGTTGATCATCTGCTCGGTCGCATTCTCCGGCAGGGGAGTCTCTCCGTCCGTTCCCGTCGGTGCTTTCCCACCATTGCGATTCGCCAATTCAGAGTTGATCTCCGAGATCTCACCGGGACCATTCGCGGAGACTTCTTTCAGCGCGCTGACCTCCGCAGAAAACGTAGCTGCTTGATCCAAACTGGTGAGGGCAGTTTGAAAAATTTTCTCAATGGCAGTCTTTGCGTCTTCGTTGAGGGAAACATCCGCCTTCACCTGATCCAATGATTTTTGAACTGCCTCACGATTCACGGGGGCATCGCGTAGCACTCGTGGAGGCCCTTCCGTTTGCGCCTGCACGACAGGAGAGAGACTACAGATGATCCCTATCAGGGTTGTGCAGAGGGCGAATTCAGGAAAGCGGATCTTGGGTCGGAGAGCAATAGACATGTTTCAAAAGTGCATCGGGCGGGAGTGATGAACTTACATGAAAGTCTCCGAATTACCAATTTACCACCGCCGAGATGTGCCACTCTGAGGATTCTCCGTCGTTGAATCCTTCTTCGACACCTTCGGGGACGACGCGGTCGCTGTCCGCGATGACGACACCGCTGGTGGACGGCGGATCAGGTTGATGTCCTGGGCGGCGGCGGGCGGCACTACGATGATTCCTCCGAGGAGAACAGATGCGAGGAGGAGGCGGAGCAGGAGGGGTATGAAAGAAGCGGCGGGATGGCTTCAGCCCTGCTGGATGGAAAAAGTTTCTCTGATAGTGGAGTCAACCTTTTACGGGAACTCTTTGGCGTTTCTGAATTTCCCGGATCGGTGGCGACTCGTGCCTCTCTACCGGACCGAACCCTCTTGCCTCACCGACCTGACCCTCTCGGATCTCACGCTGGCTTACTCTTTTCATGTAGAGCAAGAATCCGGATGATGCTCTCTTCTACGGATTTTCTGAAATCAGGATCTTCCGCGTAGTTTTTGTAGAGAGACATATCTTTGCGTCGCTGTTTTCTTACGATTTCGCCGATGATGGACTCCTGTGCCAGCTTTCGGTTCTGGTTGTCGGCGTTGCCTTCTACCTGCGTCTTGTAAACGGGACTGTCCCGGACGCTCTGAGCCATCGCAATTAGCTTTACACGTTGTTCTTCGGGAGTTGCGTCCCATGCGGAAAACCACCGCTCGTTGAAATGGCGAATGATCTCGTCGAGCGGGGAGTCTTCGCCCGGGGGATCGTGGTGACCTCTGACGTTGGCATTTTCCGGCTCGAGTTCGGTTTCGGCGCTATCGAGTTCAATGTGCTGGTTCAGGCGGACGCGTTCGAGTCCGTAGGTGGAGAGATCCACACTTTCCAACAATTCATCGAGCTGGTCTTTGTCCTTATCCTTCACCTTGAGCTTGGGGATTAGGAACTTGAGGAACCAGTGGAGCTTTTCCCACTCGGGTTTGCCAAACGGCATGATGCAAGCAAGCTGGCCGTAGAGTTTCACGAACTGCTTGGCCTTGATCTTGAAATCGATCTTGTCCTCTTCCTCTTCGAGCATGTCGAAGCGACCTACCGTTTCATCGATGATCGGGTGGAGCTGCTCGGCATCCACGCCGTTGAAGAAGAGTTCGTTGAATTTCTCGATGTCTTCGTCGCTGTAGAGTGCGGCATCATCAAGGGCGTCCTTGAGATCGTGGAGCACGTTGATGTCGGTCGGCTCGGTGAGCGAGGTGGCAGTGTAGAAGTCGTCGAAGGCGGCTTTGATCTCGGCGGCGGTGTTGTAGAAATCGAGGATGAAGGTGTCCTGCTTCTGCATCTTCGCGTTGCAGCGGTTCAGGCGGGAGAGGGCTTGCACGGCGAGCACGCCTTGCAGGCGCTTGTCCACATACATGGTGTGCAGGAGAGGTTCATCGAAGCCGGTGAGGAACTTGTTGGCCACAACGAGAAGCCGGTAGTTCGTTTCGCCCGCTTTGACATTGCCGGCGAGCTTGTCGGGCATGTCCTTACTCGGGAAACCATTGAGCGCTTCTTCCGTGTATTCGATGCCATCGACGATCTTCTTGCCGGAAAAGGCGACAATGGCTTGGAACGGGGCGTTCGCTTTCTTGAGTTCTTCGCGGATCGCGAAGAAGTAGCGGATGGCGCTTTCGATGTTGCGGGTGATGACCATACCGCGTGCCTGACCTCGCAGTTTCTTGGTGGCGACGACTTGGCTGAGGAAATGATCGGCAATCAGCGCGGCCTTGGTGCCGATGGTTTGGGCGTGGCTCTCGACGTAGGCGCGCAGTTTCTTCTGTGCCTTGATCGTATCGAACTCAGGATTGTCTTCGATGGATTTCTGAACCTCGTAGTAGCTCTTGTAGGTCGTGTAGTTGGCGAGCACGTCGAGGATGAAGTCTTCTTCGATCGCCTGCTTCATCGAATAGAGGTGGAAAGGATCGAATCCACCGTCAGCATTGCGGGTGCCGAACTTTTCGAGGGTCGCTTTCTTCGGTGTGGCGGTGAAAGCAAAGTAGGAAGCGTTGTTGCCCATCTTACGGCGCTCCATCGCTTGCAGGATCTTTTCCTGATAGTCCTCCGGCTCTTCCTCTTCGCTGGCACCGAGCACGGCGGTGGCGGAGTCTGCGGCGCTGCCGCTTTGGGAGGAATGGGCTTCGTCGATGATCACGGCGAATTTTTTGCCGCTCATGTCGGCGATGCCATCGACGATGAAGGGGAACTTCTGGATGGTGGTGGTGATCAGCTTCTTGCCTGCTTCGAGATGACTGCGGAGTTCGGCGGCGCTGTTGGCGTGGGCGAGGAGATTTTTCACCTCGGCGAACTGACGGATGTTTTTATCGATCTGCCTGTCGAGGACGCGGCGGTCGGTGACGACGATGACGGAGTCGAACAGATTCTCCTGGCCGGTCTTGTCGTAGAGTTCCACGAGCTGATAGCCAAGCCAGGTGATGGAGTGGGATTTCCCGGATCCGGCGGAATGCTGGATGAGGTAGCGCAGGCCGAGACCCTTTTCCTGCACATCGGCGAGAAGGAGGCGGACGACCTGGAGCTGCTGGTAGCGCGGGAAATAGAGTGTTTCCTTGGATTTTCCGGCCTTGTCCTTCTCCACCGTGAGCTTGGCGTAGTGCTCGATGATGTTGCTCAGGCTGTGGCGGGTGAGGATTTCCTGCCAGAGATAGGCGCTCTTGTGGCCGTTCGGGTTGACCGGGTTGCCCTTGCCTTGGCCATCCGGCA
>JAGPCC010000001.1 GCA_018058245.1 Verrucomicrobiales bacterium | reverse complement strand
GCATTTCTCCATTGCCAAAGATCCGTCGCCCGTGCATAAAACGAGGCATGAAACCTCTTTCGATTCCTTCTGCCCTGTTTCTGTTCCTCCTGCTGAGCGGAGGGATCACCTTTGCCGAAACAATCCCGCTTTGGCCGGTCTATGCTCCGGGGGAAACGACCAAAAAGACAGGGGATGAACTTCCTCTTCGGGAAACGGACCATCCACCGATCAGCCGCGTCGAAAACATCACGGCCCCGACGCTCGCGATTTTTCCGGCTCCGGCAGAGAAGGCAAACGGAGTCAGCGTGCTCATTCTTCCGGGTGGAGGATTCGGAAAGGTGGTTCCCGACATGGAGGGATCCGAGGCCGCGCGGTGGCTGAATGATCTCGGGATTAGTGCGTTCGTTCTCAGTTATCGTACGACCTCCGGAGCGGATGCGCCAATCACGACACAGCCCTGGCTGCGTCCTTTGCAGGATTCGCAGCGGGCGATTCGTTATCTGCGGCACCATGCCAAAAGCTACGGGCTCGATCCTGCCAAGATCGGGCTTCTTGGATTTTCCGCCGGTGGGCAGGTCGCGGCGATTCATCTGACGCAAGAGAAGGCCTATTATGAAGCAATCGATGAGATCGATAAGGAGAGTTTCCGGCCGGATTTCAGCCTCCTCGTTTATCCCTGGCGGGTTGCCGACGAGGCGACGGGAAAGCTCATGCCCGAAATCCTTCCTTCGGAAAAAATGCCACCCGGATTCCTCGTGCATACCGATGATGATGCCTCTTCTTCCCTTGGATCAGTGTTAATTTATCTGGGCATGAAACAGCACAAGGTATCTGGTGAACTCCACGTCTATCAGAACGGAGGTCACGGATACGGCACCCGGGACCGACCCGACTCGGTCATCGGAACTTGGAAGGACCGCGCGGAGGACTGGCTGCGACTAAGGAGCCTGACGTCAAATAAGTAGTCGTTCCCGCTTGGAGGTGAGTGCCCACGAGAATCGGTGGTGTTGCCAATCCCGGCTTGCTTTCATCTGGTGACCGAGTTTGGTTCACGGAATCGAATGTCTTCCCTGCTCGCCACTTACGTCCACCACCTCGATCCCTTTGCGATTCAGTTCACCGAAAACTTCGGGATTCGCTGGTATGGTCTTGCTTACGTTGCGGGATTTCTGGCGGCGTTTCTCCTCATCCGCTGGTTTGTCCGAATCGGTGCCTCGGAGCTAAAAGAATCGCAAGTGGCAGATTTTGTCACGGTCCTGGCGGTCTTTGGAACCATGATAGGCGGGCGGCTCGGTTACATGCTGTTATACAATTTTCAGGAGCTTGTCTCTCATCCGGCAAGTTTTTTTGATGTCCTGGGGGGAGGCATGTCCAGTCACGGCGGGATCGCCGGAATGACAATCGTGGCGTGGATTTACTCCCGCTACACCCA
The DNA here is from genome assembly GCA_018058245.1 of Verrucomicrobiales bacterium. Taxonomy (GTDB): domain Bacteria; phylum Verrucomicrobiota; class Verrucomicrobiia; order Verrucomicrobiales; family DEV007; genus Arctic95D-9. The sequence continues at coordinate 67,463 of JAGPCC010000001.1, read as the reverse complement.
TACCTCGTGGGCTGGACTGGGAGACAATCTTGTGACCGTCGCTCCTCTCGGTGTCTTCTTCGGACGACTCGCAAACTTTGTAAATGGCGAACTCTACGGGCGAGCCACCGACAGTGCTTTCGCAATGAAGTTCCCCGGCGAACTGTCTGAAGTGGTGAAAACCCCCAACGGATACGATTGGATGTTCCCGACGGAGCAGCTCACCGGTCTTGCCGAAAAGGCTGCGGCAGTGGCCCCTGATCTGAGCGGAAAAGTCGATTCTGCGGTCGCGCTGGCGCTCGCCAACGGAGCCGATCCCCATCGTGCGGTGGTCTCGCTGGTGGAGGTAACCTCCCAGGAGAACTCACTCTTTCGGGAAATGTTGGGTGATATCCTGACTCCCCGTCATCCTTCGCAGCTCTACGAAGGTCTCATCGAGGGTCTTTTGATCTTTGGGATCATGCTTGCGGTGCGACTTCGCTGGAAAAACCTCTACCACGGCGTTCTCACCGGTCTCTTTTTCATCCTCTACGCGATCGGACGGATCTCGGTGGAAAACTTTCGGGAACCGGATTCGGGTTACATCGGATCCCTCACCAAAGGCCAGTTCTATTCCACCTTCATGATCGGAATCGGGATTGCGTTTCTGATCTACGGGTTCACCTTCAAACGCCGGAATCGTCTACCGATTGTTTGACCGGCGGGCCGAGGAACAACGATGATATCCACGTCGACCGAGACATCGTCGTGTATCTCAGTCACCTTCCGAGAACCCTGCGGGCAGAGGGGTTACCTACCCCCCAACCCCGGATCGAGCCCGTCACCACTTCCACTCGATTCCCGCATAGATCGATCGACCGTCACCGGGGAGAAAAAGAGCCCCTCCTCCGGCAGGGGACGCATCGACCACGCTGGTGGTAGCGGAGTAAATTTCGTCCGTGAGATTCTTCGCTTCCACGAAGATCGAGAAACCACGTTCACTCCGGTATCCCACCTTGAACCCCAGCAGCGCATAGGCATCAGCGAACTCCGTCGCGGCCGAATCGACGTTGTAGGCCTCGGGGACCCATTCGAGATTCGGTCCGGCATAGATCCCGGAGGGATGTTCATAGAGCAACTCGGCCCGATAGTAGTGCTGAGGTATCCCGGCAAGATGGTTGTCCCCAAAAGTCGCGTCATCGTCGAACTGGAAGTCGTTCCAGAGGTAATTCTGCCGGAAGACGACCTTGTCCTCCCGTGGTTCGAGCGGAACCTTATCGGCGATCGACTTGCCCCCTGCGGCGTGAGCCGAGCTGGACCCCTTTGCAAAAAGCCCCGAAAATAGCTCGATGTCGAGCGCCGCCTCGATCCCTTGATGGATCGTGTTGCCAGCATTCACGGTCTGCGTGAGACCGGGCTGGACCTGGTAGGAGAGGAGTTCGTCATCGACGAGAGAATGGTAGTAGGCGAGATCCCACGAGACCTTGTCGCCGTATCCCCGTGTCCCCAGTTCGAAAGTCGTCGCAGTTTGTTCATTAAGCTGGATCAGACCGGCCCCGCCGTTGTTCGCATCCACCAGTTCTCCGAAAGACGGCGGTTCGAAGCTGCGGCTTACGTTGGTAAACACCTGCGTTTTGGGCGCGACATCCCAGAGCAATCCCAGTTTTGGAGAAAAAGCGGCCCAGTCCTGAGAGTCACTGTTATTTGGACCGATGGGAAAATCGTCCCGGTTCTTCCGCTCCGCGTAGCTCAGCTGGGCACCCGTCACGAGCGCGACATCGGGAACGAAGTAGTGACTGTTCTGCACATAGAGGTCCGTATTCAGCGAAGTTTGGTGACTATCCGCAAAGATCGCCCCGCGGGTTCCGAAGTTGTTCGCGAAGCGGGCGTCTTCCGTGATGCCGTAGGTAGGGGCGAAGCCCAGGGTGAAATGGTTCTCTTTTCCAAAAAGATCCGCTCGATTGTCATACCGCACGTCGAGACCGAAATCGTTTGAGACTTGATCGATCACAAAGAGAATCGGGTGGTCGAGATCTTTGTTGGACCAGAAGCTTCCGACCGTGATCGTTTCATCGCCGCTTTCCCAAGTCGTTTTGTTCCCGAGGCGGAAAAGCTCGAAATCTCGCCTCCAGTCGCTCGTGATATGATCGAAGCGAGCAACTGGTTGAATGCCGCGGAGAAAAGTCGGGACCCGCGCCGCCTGAGTCGGATTTGCCAGCATTTGCGCCTTGGTGATTTCGCCGGGGAGCTCCGACGACGTCTTGGCATAGGTCAGGTAGAATCGCGTTTCGAGCTCTGGGCTGATCACATACCCGAGATTGGCGAAAAATCGCTGATTGCTCTGCTCCGAGTGATCCCGAAACCCGTCGCTGGACGACTGAGTGAAGCTCACGTACGCATCCTGATCACCATCGACGATCGCCGAACTGATCTGGCCCCGGAACGAGTCAAAACTCCCGTATTCGAAGCGGGCTTGCAGCGGAGGGCCCGTGTGCCCCGTGTGCGAGACAAAATTGATCGCACCACCCAGCGTTGTTCCGCCATATTCCAAGGCATTGGCCCCGCGAAAGACTTCGATATACTGCGCTGCGAGCGGCTCGATCGCCTGGAAGTCAAACCCACCGTCCGCGAGATTCAGAGGCACCCCGTCCTGCATCAGCTTCAGACCTCGTCCGTGGAAAGTGCGTTGGATGCCCGATCCCCGAATCGAGAGGCGCGACTCCTCTGACCCGAAGCGCGGTTGCACAAACACCCCTGGAGCATAATCGAGAGCGTCCTTCAAGTTCGTTGCCCGTCCGCGTTTGTAGTCTTCCGCGTCGATGATGGCAGTCCCGCCGGGGAGGAGCATCAGCTCGGCTCGGGCCTCCTCCACACTCGGCACCGTGAGCGAGATTGGCTGCGGAGCGAGATCGTCGATGAGGAGCGGCGGTTCTGGTGCCGGTTGGGGAATTGTACGCGGGGTCGGGGGCGGCACCGGACGCTCTGGAACAGCAGGCGGCGGGCTGGGCTCACTACTCACCACTAGGGCAGGCAGGGTGTTCGCGGGTGCCCCGTTGTCCTGAGCGACGAGCGGGTGAGAGGGCAGCAGCAGCATTGCAGCGAGGAGACCGCACTTGGCTCCTCCACGGACTAGGGGTAGGAAAAAAACTTTCATAAAAAAGGGAATTGAAAAAAGATTGAATAGAAAAACGAGTACAAAAATGGTCACCAAGATTTCAGAACAGGACGCAACATCGCGTATTTCTTGGAGGTACCGAAGGAGGCAGGGAGACAGCCCTCTTTGCGAACAGAGGTAGCGGCAGATAACACCCCGGGCTCGATTCAGAATCAGATGAGGGCACGACGATGGTCGTGATCCCTTATGCCGTGCGGGGGGGAGGCGAGATTGGGACCAGATCCACCGATTGCGGAGAAGTCGTTCGCGAAAAATAGGACAGGTCCGACGGAGCCATCTTCTCCATAGGCACTTCCGTTGGTAGCACCGCGAGCAATTTTGCGGAGAGCTCGGTCAGAGCCTCCTTCTGCCTACGTTCCTCGTCTTGGCCGTCGTCCACCACCTTACAGAGCGTACAGGGATGTTGCCCGTCGAAAGTCTTGCCGATGGCCACCACCAATGAATCCTCCCGCGAGTGATCCACTAGCATCGTCACCCACGCGACCCCCTGCATCGCGAACCAGTGCCCACCCAAAAGATGAATGCAGGCAAGGAGAACGAGGGTTCTGGCGAAAAGTGTTTTCACAACAGGCTCACTCTGACGAGGGCGAAGCGAATTGCAAGCGGATTCCCTGCGCTCCCTTCCATCGTGCGATCGTGGCGGGGAAAGAGTGTCGATCCCTCAAAGAAGACAATTCCTACAGGGTCACTTTCGACGCCCACTCCAGATTCTCGAGATACCACGAAATGGTCTCGTCGAGGCCGGTTTCGAGGTCAACTTGCGGTTCCCAGTCGAGAAGTTTCTTAGCTTTGCGGATATCGGCGGCGGTATCCATCATCTCAGAGGCACTCATGGGTTTCCAGATGATCTCCGCCTTCTTTCCGAGGCGGTCTTCGATGAGGTGGATGAAATCGAGCAGCGAAATGGGCGTTTTTCCTCCTCCGAGATTGATCACGGTATGACCGAGTGGTTTTGCCGCGAGGATTGTCCCGCGAGCGATGTCATCGACGTAGGTAAAATCCCGGGTTTGTTTGCCGTCGCCAAATACGGTGATCGGGGTTCCCTCTTGTATCCATTTGATGAAACGGAAGGGTGCCATGTCGGGGCGGCCGGCTGGCCCGTAGACCGTAAAATAACGGAGGATCGAGACATCGATGCCGTAGAGATGGTGGTAGGTGTAGGAGAGCACCTCCGCCGCCTTTTTGGATGCCGCATAGGGAGAAAGCGGGCGCTCTACCGGCAAATCCTCGTGAAAGGGCATCGGCTGACCGGCATAGAGCGAGGAGGTCGAGGCGAGGACGAGTTTCTCGCAACCGTTTTGCTGCATCAGTTCCAGGATGTTCAGGGCACCCTGCGCGTTGGACTGCAAGTAGACGTGCGGATTCTCGATGCTGTAGCGAACCCCGGCGCGGGCGGCGAGATTAAAAACCGCATCGAAGGGACCAGCCGCAAATACAGGGACGAGTGAGTCGAGATGCTCCAGACCTGCGTGGAAAAAGCGAAACCCCTCGCGACCGGTGAGATCGTCGAGGCGATGCTGTTTGATGCGAAGATCGTAGGCGTCGTTGAGGTTGTCCACTCCGACGACTTCCACTCCCTGCTCTAGAAGGAGACGCGTCACCCGGTGGGCGATGAATCCGGCAGTTCCGGTGACGAGCACAGTTTTCATGAAGCAGGACAGGAAAAATCAGAGGGTCACTTTGGCCCCGTCGTTCTTTGCGCTCTCGTAGATCGCACAGATCAGGGCAACCGCACGGCGCGCTTCTCTCCCGTCCACGCGGGGGGTGCGTCCCTCGCGGATTGCGGTGACGACGTCCTCGAAATTCCGCTTGTGTCCTTCGAAGTTGATTGCCTTCGGGTCGTTCGCTCCGAGCCCTTTGGTAACGCTGCCCTGCATCATCTCGGCATGGACGAGTTCGTCTTCGGGAGCTGTCTCGGCGAAATCCCAGACCCGGAATTTTTCATCTGCGAGGAAGACGGACCCCTGATCTCCCGACATCTGAATCTCGGCCGGATGCCCCGTCGATGACCAGCAGGCGGTCGATCCCTGGATGACTCCGCGGGCGCCGTTTTTGAACTCCAGGATCGCGACGGCGGTGTCTTCTACTTCGATTCCCTCGTGAGCGAGGCAGGCGGTCGATGCGCAGACCGAGGCCACGTCCCCGGCGAGGTAGATGAGCTGGTCGACGAGGTGAATCGATTGGTTCATGAGGGCACCGCCCCCGTCGAGCGCCCAGGTCCCGCGCCAGGCACCGGAATCGTAGTAGGCCTGGGTGCGATACCATTTCACATAGGCATCACACAGGGTTAACTGTCCGAAGCGACCCTGTTCCACGGCCTCTTTGAAGGCGTCCATGGCTGGGTGAAAACGCCGATTGAAGATCCCGGAGAGGGTCACGCCGGCTTCGTCGCAGGCGTTGATCATCATGTCGATGCGCTCGGGGGTGATTTCGATCGGCTTTTCGCAGACGACGTGTTTTCCCGCTTTGGCTGCGGCGAGGGCGGGTTCGAGGTGGGCGCCACTGGGGGTCGCGATCGTGACGATCTCCAGTTCGGGATCGTTGAGAAAGGCCTCGAGATCCGTGTACCCGATCCCGCCATTTTCTGCGACGAGCTCATCGACCGCATCCTGACGCCGCCCGTAAAAGGAATGCAACTCGCCTCCTTCCATAGCGAGAATCGCTTTTGCGTGAAAGTTGGCGATCATGCCCGCCCCGATAATTCCAAATTTCATGATGATTTTTTGTTTTTAGAAAGAAAGCCGAAAAGGCCAATAAGAAAGAGAAGAATGAGGAGGCCGATCCCAACCCGCCCGAAGGGGATCCCGCCGAATTCTTGATCTTTTAATGCCCACACGGAGCCGAAAGTCGCCACGGAGGTGGCGGTGAGCATGAGAACATTGGCGATGATCCTTTTCCCACCGGTCAGCATCGCGTCACCGAGGAGACGTCTGGAGTTCATGAGGAGGAGGAAGGTGAAATAGGCAATCGGCAGAAGGGAACCGCAGATGACGGAGGTCGGGACGGCGAGTGCGGCCCGGGAATCGCCGCTCCAAATGAGGGGGAAACAAATGCCAATGAACCCGGGAATGAGACTGCCGACAAAGTGGAGCTTTTTGTCGCCGGGGCGACCAAGTGCTTCACAAAGGCAGAAACCGTTGATGAGCATGAGGATGATAATGGTCGATAGGGCCATGCCGAGGACACCGACACCGAAAACGATGCGCCCGACGCCTTCCCCAGCCAGGGCCGAGAGCGATTTTGCGAGGTCACCATCTTTCCGTGAAACAAGCATCGCGACGACTTTGCGGTCCGCGAGAGGAAGGCTGTCACGGAGTTCCCCCAGTTTCTCGGGAGTGGCTTTGGTCCCGAGATCCCCGGCAAAACGAACTCTCACAAACTTTTCTGCGGTGGTGTTGAAACCACTCTCTTTCCCGGCGATGACGGAGCCATCGAGATTGAGAATGTCGTCGGTCTTTCCGTGGAATTGGCTCGCGGCGGCGATGACGATGCAGCTCGTCGCGATGAGAAAGGGAATAAAGAGCCCGATGCCCAGATCAACCACGGCGAGGGGACGATGCTCTTTTGTCCAACCTTTACGAAGCATGGAATACGGCAGCAGAAAGGTCATATTGATCCCGACGGCGGTTCCGAAGGCGGCAATCACGATGTTGCGTTGGTCTCTGGCGATCAAATCGGTCCAGGTCGCGGCGTTTTCACCGGTGGCGGCAATGGCGTCCGCGATGATTGGGGTGGGGCTGTAGAGCGAACTCAGGCTGGGGAGAAATCCCTTCAAAATGGCGCCCCAATCGAGGAGGCCCGAGGTCGTCAGTTTCGCCACGACGAGGAAAAACGAGATAACAACAATCCCGACCATCGCTTTGAGGACGATCTCAAAGAGTTTGATGCCCTTGCTGTTCGAATCGTAGGCGCGCACTACGACAGCGGAGGCAATCAGCAGAACGAGGCCGATCCACCACGGGGCGGAACTCGATTTTTCAAGGGAGGGGATCAGATTCTGTTGTACCGCGCCGGTTCCGAGGGCGAACTGCGGAAGACACCAGACCATATTCGCGAGCATCGCTCCGATGAGCCAGGCCCACCCGAGAACAGGACTGACGAATTGTTTGACTGCTTCAAACGGACGGCGCTGACTCGAAAGAGTGACGTAGGCTATCGCGCACAACATGATGACCCCGAGGACCATGGCGAGTGGCTGGAGCCACATCAGCTCGTATTGCAGGATCACGCCGAGAAAAAGAGCGCTCGCGAGGGAGCCTCCGCCCAGGGTGATCGCCGCCTGCAACCATCCCGGGCCGGAGCGCTTGGTGTAATAGCTCAGTCGCTTACCGAGTGGCATCTTGTTCACCTCTGCTAATTCAGCGGCTTCTTTCAGGTTTGGTTCAAATTCGCTCATGGGAAGTCGGTCAGGGAAGCGATTCTAGCCCGTCGAGGGGGTGCGTCAAGACAAGGCTCAGCGGATTCGCCCCAGCGGAGGTGTCGGAGACGAGCGCAGAATGATCTTCGAGGCGGAAAGAGAGCGAGGAAATCGTTTCATCGTTTACAGGCAGATTTTCAAGCCGTCCCAAGCCAGGCCCACCCGCTGCGGCAAAGTTGGCTCGAGCGTTTTATAGTTCATCCGGCAGGAAAAATGGGTGAGCCAGGCTTGCTTGACCTCCAGTTCTTTAATCAAGGCAAGCGACTCGCTGATCGAGAGATGGGTCTGGTGCCTCTCTGGCTGGAGACCATCAAGAACTAAGAGATCGATCCCTGCGAGGTGCGATTTGGTTTCGGCGGTCAATTTTTTCGCATCGGGGATATACGCAAACAACTTTTGGTCGTTCCTCGAAAAGAGGAACCCGTTTGTCTCGACTTTGCCGTGGATCACGGGAAGTGGCGTCACGAGGAGATCGCCGAGAGGGAATGGCCGCGAGATTCGGTGCGGGGCGATCTTCAAATACCCACGATAGCGATTCTCCCCATCAAAAATGTAGGGAAAGGCCGCTTCGAGACGATCGAGGCACTCGCCGTTCGCGAAAATTGGAAGTTCTTCGTGCTCCCTCACCGTGAAACGGCGGAGATCGTCGAATCCCATGACGTGATCGCTGTGGGCGTGGGTGAACAGGGCAGCATCCAGATGGCGAATGCCTTCGCGGAGGCACTGCTGCCGGAAGTCCGGTCCGGTATCGACGACAAAACGGACTTCCGGTGTCGTAACGAAAAGGGAGGAGCGAAGTCTCTTGTTTTTCGGATCTTCCGAGAGGCAGACTTCGCAGTCACACCCGATCACCGGGACCCCGATGGAAGTTCCCGTGCCGAGGAAGATGATTTCTGTTTTTGTCTCCATTGCAAGCGGCGGAGGCGTGTACGATACTGCGAACCATTCTCCAACACTCACGTAATGCTCTCGGTTTTAAAAATCAAGAACCTCGCCCTCGTTGACGATCTTACCTGGGAACTCGGCAGCGGTCTCATTGGGGTCACCGGTCAGACCGGGGCGGGTAAATCAATGATCGTGGGGGCGCTGAAACTCATCCTCGGCGAGCGGGCGAATCACGATCTCATTCGCACGGGCGAGAGCATTTGTTCGGTCGAGGCGATTTTTGAGCTCACTTCTAATCTCGATCAAGTCAATGCTCTCCTTGAAAGCAGCGGCCTCGAACCTTGCGAAGGTAATTCGTTGGTGGTGAAGCGGTCTTTCGGAACAGGAAACAAGCAGTTCGTGAACTGCTCCCCCTGCACGCTGTCGGTTTTGAAATCCATTGGCGGATACCTCGTCGATCTTCACGGTCCGCACGAGCACCAATCCCTGCTCTCCCAGGATCGCCAACTTGCGATGCTGGATGCCTACGCCCATGCCGGGCCGGAACGCCGGGCCTATCGGCAGGCATTTGCAGTGCTGATGACCGCTCAAGAAGCGCTCGAGGATTTTCGTAGTCTGCGTCAAGTCAGCGATCAGGAGATCGAACTGCTGCGTTTTCAAGTCGAAGAAATTGCGGCGACGGCGCTCAATCCGGCAGAGGCAGCGGAGCTGGAGCTACGCTATCGCCAGTCGCAGAACGGTTCCCGTCTCGTCGAGAACGCCAACCAGGCCGTGGATTTGCTGAGTGCCGCCTCCGCAAATCTCGCCAATGCGCAGCGATGCATCCGCGAACTGGAGCGCTTTGATCCGTCCATCGCCGACCGTGTTGCAGGATTTGACTCGGCTCGGGTGGAGATCGAAGAACTCGAGGGAAACCTTCGGGAATACTCGGAAGCACTCGAAATTGATCCGACGGAACTCGCGTTGGTGGAGCGCAGAATCGACGAAATCGAAACCCTGAAGCGCAAATACGGCCAGACCGTCGAAGATGTCATCGCCTACGAAGCAAAAGCGAGGCAGCGACTCGACTCTGTCGATGGCCGCGAAGCGGAACTGCTGCGGCTCAACGCCGGGGTGGAGACCGCGACTGCGGATGTGAACAGAGCGGGGAAAGTGCTCACGGAGAAACGGGAAAAATCAGCACCGTCTCTCGCGAAAGAAATCGCCGCGCACTTGGATGATCTCGGATTTAACCAATCCATCTTCGAAATCGAGATCGAACCTCTCCTCGCGCCCGGACCAAAGGGACTCGAAGGCATTGACTTCCTTTTCGGACCTAATCCCGGCGAACCGCTCAAACCTTTGCGAGTGATCGCCTCGAGCGGGGAAATGTCGCGGGTGATGCTCGCCGTGAAAAGTGCGCTCGCGGATCAAGATCAGATCCCTCTGATGGTCTTCGACGAGATCGACGCGAATGTCGGCGGGGAGATCGCCGGGGCGGTGGGGCGGAAGATGGCTTTCCTCGGGGACCGGCACCAGGTCGTGGCGATCACTCACATGCCGCAGGTCGCCGCCCTCGCGCATCGCCACTATCTCGTGATCAAAGAAGTCGAGAACGACACCACAAATTCTCGCTTAGAGTCTGTCTCCGGGAAGAGTCGGGTCAATGAGTTGGCCCGGATGCTCGGAGGAGTCAGCCCAGAGACCCTCGCACTGGCAGAGCGGATGATGAAAGACCAGACTCGCAAAAAGTAGGTTCGTCGGGTTCGGCATTTTTGCTTCGCTTCCGGCAAGTCCGCACGACGATGACTCCTAGGATTGCACATGAAGAGTGTCTCTCAAGGAAGATCCTGAAGGAGGAGAAGGTAAGTGTTTTCGTAATAAATTGACGCGACGCGTCATAAATTTAACAATATTAACAATGATTAGCTTGCCATTGTCAGAAGAGGCAGTGCATGCGATGAGAAAATTTTCTGTTGCTTCGCTTCCGAAACGCAGAATCTGCGGTGGCGCACGATTACGAAGATCTGCGGATCGCCGAAATCACCATATTCACCTTCACCCGGCCGCGGAACTCGTTTCGGTCTATCGTGAACGCAATGTCCCAGGGTTGGTCGGGAAGGGGCGATTCAGCACCATTGAAATAGATGCCTTCGTGTTCGACGCCATCCTGCGCGAAGCGAAATTTCAGATGCTTTTCTTTGATGATACGGGGTTCCCCGAGAACTTGGACTCGAGTCGATAGAAACAGTGGCTGGGGATTCGCCTGGCCAAAGGGCCGGAGAAGTTCGTAGCTGTCGAGCAGATCGAGAGTGAGCTCCGGGAAACGGATTTCTGCATCGAGATATAGCTTCGGAATCAGGGTGTCGCCATCTACCTGGTCACGGACATTGCGGATCATGGCCTCCCGGAAGGCGTCGAGATTTTCCTCTCGCACACTGACGCCGGCTGCCATTTCGTGTCCTCCGCCCGACTCGATCAGATCGCGGCAGGAGTCGAGTCCCTGCACCAGTGAGACTCCGGGAATGCTCCGTCCACTCCCTTTCCCCAGACCGTTTTCATCAATTCCGATGATAAACGCAGGTCGGTGGTATTGCTTGGAAATACGGGAGGCGACGATCCCCACGACTCCGGGGTGCCAACCTCTCGCTCCCACGACGATGGCGTGACTCAGATGGTCTGCGGGAAGGTTGCGGATCATTTGCTCGGCCTCTTCGCGGGTCGCCAGCTCCAATTCCTGCCGATCCCGATTTTGCTGATCGAGTGATTCCGCGAGGATACGGGCTTCGGCAGGGTCCTGGCAGAGCAACAGGCGAAGGGAGGCGAGGGCGGTATCGAGCCGACCCGAGGCATTCAGACGAGGGCCGATTTTAAATCCTACATCATGGGTGCGTGCGGGCGAGCTCACTCCGGCGACGGATTTCAAAGCGATGAGGCCGGGGTGAATGGTTCTATCGAGTTGCGTGAGGCCCCGCCGCGCAAAAAGACGATTTTCCCCCTCCAGCGGAACGATGTCGGCGATGGTCCCGAGCGCCACGATATCGAGATAGCTTTTGAGATCAAAGTTTGTGAGCGGTCGCGTTTTCATCAACGCGTGGGCGATCTTGAACACGACGCCCGCCGTGCAGAGGTAGTGGAATTCGTCGCCGAGCTTCGGATTGACGAGGGCCGCGCATACTGCGGTCCCCTCGACGGCAGGTTCGTGATGGTCCAGAATGATGAGATCGATCCCCATCTCCTGTAACATCTCCGCTTCGGCCCGTGAGTTCGTCCCGCAGTCGGCGGCAATGAGCAAATCCGGGGGATCGCCGTCGAGACTGTTGACGATGCCCTTGACGCTGAGTCCGTAGCCTTCTTCCAAGCGAGTCGGGAGGAATGTGCGGGGCTCCAACCCAAACGCACTGAGCACAGCGTAGAGGAGAGTGATCGAGCTGACTCCGTCGACGTCATAATCGCCGTAGAGAACCACAGACTGTTTTTCATCGACGGCCTGCAGGATGCGTTCCACTGCGGCGGCGACGCCGGGTAAGGAGAAGGGATCCCGAAGATCACTCAGGCGTGGGTAGAGAAAACGTTCGAGCGCTTCTCGCTCGTGATATCCCCGCTGCAAAGCGAGAGAAACCACGACCGGGGCCAATCCCATGGAGCTCGCATACCTGCGAACGAGTTCAGGATCAGGGGGGGGGTGGAGCACCCACTTTACTTTGGCCAACATGGCTGCACTTTAAAGAGATCGAGGTGCGTGTAAAGAGGCCCCTGTGAATCAGCACTAGAAGATGCCAAAAAGAGGGAATCCCGGAAACGCCCCGCCCAGAATCGAGAGAGCAGTAGTCGAATCGAATCGAAAAACGAGGGAGGATTCCAGAATCAAAGAGAGGCGAGGAAATGGAACGTTGATGAAATTGCTTTTTCATTTTTTCGCGATTCTGATGCTCACGTGTCAGGGCCAGACGCAGGAGCTGACGCAGTCCCATCGTGATGCGTTTGCCCGATGCCGCAAACTGCAGGAGACCGGTGACTGGCTCGCCGCCCGTGAGGTGGCGCACGAATTGGTTTCCTTTTTCTCGGGAGCCGCGCCTTCGCAGCATCGCCTCGCCTTTACCAACGAACTCGCGAACCTGGAGCAACGACTGGGGAAGTACGGGGAATCACTGACCGCCTATGAGGAGTGTCTCGTGATGGCATCTGAACTCCAGGGTGCCGACAGCGCCATCGCAGCGCAGATCCAGAATAATCTTGCTGCGCTGCATCAAGTGCTCGGCGACTTCCAGGCGGCAGAGGAACTGAATCGGAATGCACTCGCCATCCGCGAGCAGCGGGAGGGAAAAGGAAGTGTCGGGACCGTTCCGGCGATGAACAACCTTGCGGGCCTTCTCTGGTGCATCGGGGACCTCGGGGGAGCAGAGAGCCTCTACCGGGATGCCCTCGCGATCCGAACGCAACATTTGGGGGCGGACGCGCTCGACACCGCGAGATCCCGAGCGAACCTGGGAGGACTGTTGTACTATCGAAAGGAGATTCTCGAAGCGACAACCCTCGTCAAAGCAGCGGTCGAGGTGTTTTTGCGTGAGTCTGGTCCGACGCATCCGGATACCCTCGAAGTGATTCTCTTCCTCGGGGAAATCGAACGAGCAGGAGGGCGTCCGGCGGCGGCGTTGGCTCTCTATACTCAAGCGCTGGACGGACGAGTCAGTTCTCTCGGGACACGAGATCACGTGGAAGTGGCCGAGGCACTGCGACGAATCGGGGATTCCCATCGCGAGCTGGGGCAATATCCGGCAGCGCGAGAAGCTTATTTGGAGTCTGATGCCATTTACCAACGAGTGTTGCGAGCAGATCACCCAGATCGGCAGGAGGGACTCTACGGTCTCGGCCTCACCGCTCTAGCCAGCGGTGATACCAATGCCGCAGTAGAGGCCGCACGCACCTGCGCGGAGGTGGAGTTCCGTCAGTTCGACGCGATGCTGCAGTTTACCGATGAGCGGCAGAGACTCGCCTATCAGGACAAGTTCAAATCGCATCATCTTTTCGCCAACCTCGGGGACGCGAGAGCGATCGAGGAGTTTCTTCTCCGACAGAAAGGGATCGTGAGCGATAGCCTCGTCGCGGAGTCTCAACTTTCGAAACACTCCACCGACCCAGTGATCGAAACGGCGCGGCGAAGCCTGGCTGAGGCGAGGGCGCAATATCGGACCGCCTACCTCGGTGGCGGGAGTACCGGCACTAGCATCCCGGAACTCGAATCTCTCGTACGCGATACCTATCGGGGTTTACTCACTGCGACCGGAGCAAAAGATCTCTTCCCAGTCACGCAAAATACTACTCTCGCGAGTCTCCAAAGTTCGCTCGCAGAGAACGAGGTGCTCCTCGATTACTTGCGTTACGATCGTTACTCGGGGGAAGCGAATTTTGAGACTCGCTACGGAGTAGTCCTCGTGACACGCTCGCGAGTGGAATTTTTTGACTGTTGTGAAGCCGCAGAAACCGATGGTGTGATCTCGGCGATGGTTTCCTTTTTTGGGGCGGGAGAAGAGATCGAAAACGCGAACGAGACGGCGAGGAAAACGATGGCCACTTTGCACCGTGATCTACTCTCGCCGCTCGAATCCAGTTTCCCGCCGAATGCTTCGATTTTGATCTGTCCGGAATCAACCCTGAGTTTTGTCCCCTTCGCCTGCCTTGTCGGGAAGGATGGTCGGTTTTTCGTCGAGCAGCACGATCTGCGATACCTCTCCTCCGCTCGGGAGATCATCCGGAAGCCAGTCACGGTGGATCCGTCGAGGGGCGCATTTCTGGTGGGGAATCCTGTCTTCAAGACTGGTGCCGCCCTTCCCGATGCCGGAATCGGAGATCGCCGGGGTTTACTGGCCTCTTTCAGCGCGACAGGATTGGCAAACCTCGCGGAATTCATCGAACCGCTGGAGGGGACCGAACTTGAGGTCAACCTGCTCGGCCCGATCCTCCGTGACACGCTCCATAGTCCCGTGAAGTCATTGAAAGGGCTGGACGCATCCGAATCCAATCTGCGTTCGGGAGTGGATCGTCCCTATCTGCTCCACGTCGCGACCCATGGGGTCTACCTACCCTCTGCGCTCGAACCAGTTGACGCGGCCCGTCAAACGGCCCCTTTTGTCCCGGAGGAAATCGCCGGTTTTCAGAACCCGATGTTCGGAAGTTGGCTCGCGCTCGCGGGATCGGGAGATACCGTAGCGGCCTGGTCTCGTGGGATCGTTCCCGACCCGATGAATGACGGAGTCCTCATGGCGAACGAGGTCGCCGAGTTTGACCTGGAAGGCACGCTCCTGATAGTTCTGAGCGCCTGTGACACCGCGACCGGGGAAGCGACCTCCGGGGATGGAGTGCTAGGGATTCGACGCGGATTCCGAATGGCGGGAGCGGAAAATGTCGTATCGACGCTGTGGCCCATCAGCGACGTTGCGACGGTCGGCATCATGAAAGAATTTTATACGGGAATCCCGCAAGCGGGCGTAGGCGGTGCCCTCTCTGCAACCCAGCGGAAATGGCTCGTCGCGATACGCGATAAAACCGAGCCGATGCAAGACGATCCACTCCCGGTGAACGGATTCTACTGGGCAGTGAACCTCGCGGGTCCATTTTTGCTCGGTCGGTGAAGGGATTGCAGGGAGACGGATCTAGCGGGATCACTGGAATCATCTCGACGACACGGTCCGATGGGAAATTCGGCGGCAGCAGATGCGTGAAGAATCGGGCTCCGGGCTTTTTTGCTCGTCCCATCTTCATTGGCATCTACGACGCATCATCGGAACTTTAAGCGACCCGGTAGAGGAGCAGTAACGAAGTCACGGCGAGGCCAACGCCGACCCATTCACTCACTTTTAAGGTCTCGCCGAAAAAAACGGTGCCCACAAGACAGAGGGAGAGAACGACCGTCAGACTGTAAATCACTCCGATGTAAGCGAGCTTCAAGTGAGGCATCACCAAAACCCATCCAAAACTACAAAGTGCAGTGATAATCAATCCAATCACAAAGTTGCGGTTGAGAAACGGATGACTCGCGGTGCTCGCGTGCTTCAGATAATAATCGCTCACGGCGACCAATAGGGCCAGGAATACAGTGACAAGAATGGCAATGGATGAACCCCTCATAAAAGGCGAAAGGTAAGGGATCGCCACGGGATAGCAACTGGCGGCCTGTTTGACAAACTGGGGTTCTGCACGAACACAGCGATCAGGTTCATCAGGCGATTTGTCGCGCTTGGTCAGCGATGGCAACCATTTCATCGAGAATGAAATTTTGAACGATGCCAAGACCGAGATATTGCTTCTGCAAGGGGAGGGGGAGGAGATCAAAATCGGTGATTACCTCCCGACAGGTCGGCGCACCACAGAGACAATCGAGCTCCCAGTGTCTTTCGAGCATCGTGGTAGAGTAATCAAAGCGAATTTCTTCCCCTGCTTTGATTGGCCCAAGAGCGATCAGTGCGACATCATCGATGAATCCGGAGTTGGGGAGACAGGAGTGATTCAGAAATCGGGCTGGTGAGATGGGATCGACATAGTCACGCGGACCGACTTGAACGGAGTATTCTCCCATGTGCTCAATGGAGGCTCCGAAATCGATCAATTTCCCGTTGAGATAAAAGATCAATTCTCTCGGATGAAGGTCGACTTTTGCAAAAACGCCTAATCCGAGTCCTGAATCTGCGATGATTACTTTTCCCTGCATGGCCTGATCGATGAATTTTGAGTTTTTGTGGTACGAGGAATTACTTACTCCTCCATCTCTCGCAGAATTGCAGTTTCTCTCATATTTGCAAGGCAAAAATGGAGGATTTTTTAAAAATCTTCGAATTGCGTGGCTACTCTTCAAAATTAACAACCGTCAATTTTATGATAATTCTTGATTTTTATTGAAATTATGTTTAAGTATCCGTAATCCTACGTAATTCATTAAAATCTTTCTTTGTATGAAAAATCCCGCTACGTCTAGCGTTACAGTCCGATTGCTAGCATTGTGCGGATTCGTGTCAGTCTTCTTTTCCAACTGCGAAGATAAAGATGCGACCGGAGTCGGTATCGCGGAGAAGGCGGAGGCGACCGAGAACGCTGCGTCAGATTCGAAGGAGGTCGAACCTCTCGTTATTCTTACGTGGGATGAGTATTTCGCTCCGGAAGTCGTTTCCACTTTTTCGGAACGCACTGGAATTCCGGTGAAGTTCCGACTGTTTTCGAACCTTGATGAGATGCGGGGAATTCTCCGTTCGAATCCGGCCGAGATAGATCTTGTCGTGACAGACGGCGGAGCACTTGCGGATTTGATCGAACTTCAATTGCTCCAGCCAGTGAATCGTGATCTGATCCCCCAGTACGACAATCTTGATTGGAAATTTCTTGGATTGAGGCACGACCCGGAAAACAAGTATTCCGTTCCCTACATGTGGGGAACAACCCTGGTGGCCTATCGAACGGACAAAATCGAGGAACCTGCCCAGAGCTGGAAAGTGCTTTGGGATGAAAAGTACCGGGGAAAAGTACTCATGGTGGACGACGGGTTTGACGTCTACGCCGCTGCCTTGCTCTCGATGGGGCAGGATATCAACGAGCAGAACTCGGCGGTAATTGAGGAAGCTACAAAATCTCTACTCACTCAGGCGGACCAGTTGCAGAGTCGCTTCGTTGATATTTTGGAAATCCGCGAAAAACTCCTCAGTGGAGATTGCTGGATCAGTATGACCTACAGCAGCGATGCCGCCGTTCTCGCCGAAGAGAATGAAAATATCGGTTATTTTATTCCGGAGGAGGGGGCACCACTCTGGGTCGACAGTTTTGTGATTTCGCGTGAGTCTCCGCATCTTGACGCTGCCCATCAGTTCCTGAACTTTCTTTGTGAACCCGAGATCGCGGCATTGAACTCGAACTCACTGCTGTGTGCTTCTGTTAACAAAGCAGCGAAACCATTTCTTTCGCAAGAAGTCCTCAAGGATCCTACTCTCTATTTGCATCCAGAAGTTCTCTCCCGCTGCCAACTCGATGCCCAGTCCAGTCCTGCACGACAGAGTGAGGTGAATCAGGGGTTGAAAAAGGTCTTTGACCTAGTTCGGGCGAACGCTGAAAAAGACGAGATCTCGTTATTGATATGGAAAAACTATCTTACACCGGAAGTGGTGGAGAAGTTTGAAAGGGAAACGAATTCTCGGGTCATCGTGACCGAGGCTGAGAACTCGGAAACCTTGAAGCAAATGCTGGCGTCCACACCCGACAAATTTGATGTAATCGTGACGGATGAAGCATCCCTACAGGAGTTGATGGATCTGCGGCTTCTCAAGGAAAATCACTTTTCGACGGGAACCTCCCCTGTGAATCCTAGTGCATTTTTTCTTCGTTCACCGGTAGATCCGGACTTTCGATATTCCGTTCCCTATCTTTGGGGGACCACGGTTCTGGCGGGCAATAGCGAGGCATTGCAAGGAGCAACACCAAGTTGGGATTTGCTCTGGAGGGACGATTTGCGGACTGCGATCCTCGATGAACCTACCGATCTGATCTGGTTGGCGCTCCTCGCAGAAGGAGTCGATCCCGCAACCTCGACGAAGCACGATGTCGATCTCGCCGCAGCTAAGCTGGCGGCTCGTTTTCCGGATATCACGTCATCGATGATGGATTTTTCCACCGCGTTAGAAAAGCTGAGCGCGGGGGAACTGGATCTGATCGTTTCCTACAGCGGCGATGCCCTCGAATTGGCAGAAGATACCTCGGGAATCACGGTCGTCATTCCCCAGGAAGGCGCTCCTCTCTGGGTTGATAGCTTCGCGATTAGTCGGGATTCAAAAAACCCGAAGAGGGCGGATCAATTTGTTCGATTTATGGTCGAGGCAGGGAATTCCGCTTCTTCTGCAAACCACCTTCAATACGCCTCCCCGAATCGCGATTCGATCCCGATGATCGAATCGAGTCTCCGCGAAAATCCGATTCGCTATCCCAGAGAAGATGTCCTCGAAAAGTGTCAGTTTGTTCGTTATCCGGATGACCTTGTTGCCTACATCAATCAGACGATTTCTACGATCATCAGCCGCAGTCGCGCGAACTCGATAGCGGCGCAGACATTAGAAGGCTCCACTCAGCGAGAGGATTCCAACGACGAATGAGAAGGGATTCACTGGTGGTGGATTCACCACTTCAACCGGCGAAGCGAGATTTCTCCCTGCATGGAATGAAGACGATTCGAAGTAGACTTCTGATCTCGATGTTGATCACTGGATTGGTTCCGCTGCTAACGGTCCTCACTCCGATGGCGACTGTGATTACACGAAACCTGCGTTTGGAGGAAGAGGATAAGCTTTCGGAAACCTCCCGTCAGATCGGCAACCTCGTGGCGGAGGTCAGTGATCGCACGGCGCGGGAGCTTTCCTCCCTGCAATCCAATCCCCTACTGGCAACCTCGGACCTTGATATCAAAGTCAAAGAGATGCACCGACTCGTAAGAATTTACGAAGTATATTCGGATATTAGTCTCTATGATGACGATGGTTTCCTTTTGTGCTCCACTGCGGAAGATCTTCCTCCCTTTCGAGAATATAGTGATTGGTTCAATGAGGCACTCAAGGGAAAAACCACCGTATCACCGCCACAGAGGATTATTGGCCGCGAAGGTCTGTATCTAACCGTATTTCTCCCTGTACAAATCAATTCTGGGGCGAACTCGAAGAACGTCCGTCAAGTTCTAAAGGCACGGCTATCGTTTGCTCGTGTTTTGAGTCTCCTCGATGGAGTTAAAGTGGGTCGGAATGGCTGTGTCTATCTTTTGGATTCCCTGGGAAATATACTCTTTTCGAAAGATCCGTCTCGATTGATGGAGAAATTTGATTCCTCAATCTCCCCATCACAATGGGTAGAAAAAAGAGTCGGGGAATATATCGAGCCGGATGCAAAATCATACCTCTACGCCAGTGAAGTGTTGTCAACGTCGACAAACTGGATCGTGATCGCCATGAAACCGCTCGACGAAGTGACTTCGATGGTGCGGCAGACTATACAGAGTCTAGTGATCGCTGGTGCCGTCATGATCATGGTTGCGTGCCTTCTCGGCGTCTACCTCTCGGGGCGAATCTCCCGTCCATTGGAAGACATCGGGCAAGTCGCGCGCAGAGTGGCAGGAGGAGATCTGGCTGTGAAGGCATCGGAAGTCGAAGGCTGCTACGAAGCGCAAGTGCTCGCAAGATCCTTCAATACCATGGTTGATGAACTGGCTTTGCACCGTGAGAAACTCGAAAATCTGGTAGAAACACGGACCGCGAGCCTCAGAACGAGCCAATCAGAACTGGAACAAACGAGTGCTCGTCTCCACGCGGCCATTGCGAGCACGAACAACGGATTCCTCGTGGAGGATATGAAAGGGCACGTCTCTGCGGTGAACCATTTATTTCTGGAATTTCTTGGAGGGGACCCGGGTGCCAACGGGACCAATCAAGCCAGCGAGATCCTCACCGCTTTCTCCAAACTCGGAGGCATCACGCCGGCGATCGAAGAAGAATGGGCTGCAGTTCGCTCGTCCGGAGGCATCATTGATTGTGAGATTATCCTGACGATCCCAACACGGAGGGTTCTGCACGTGTATTCAGCCGCAGTGAAAGGGGTGCGTGGCAATCTCGTCGGTCGCGTGTGGTGTACGCAGGACTTTACAGAACAGAGATTGCTCGAAGAGGGGCTGCGACAGTCGCAGAAAATGGAGGCTGTGGGGCAACTCGCTGGTGGTGTTGCCCATGACTTTAACAATCTCCTTGCGGGGATTCTCGGAAACCTCGCTCTTGTGCAAATGGATGAGTCTGCGAGTATGAGCGGAGAGACACGGGAGAGCCTCGGCTTCGCAGTCAAAGCCGGCGAGCGCGCCGCAGAACTGGTGCGGAAACTCCTGGGATTTTCGCGACGTAGTCACATGGATTTGAAACCCTGCGATGTGAACTTGGTGTTGGCGGAAGTGCGAGACCTCCTCTCCTCGACGATCGATCCCCGCATTTCGATCGAGTTGGATCAGGATGAGGCACCGTGGCGAGCACTCGCAGATGTGGGAATGTTAGGGCAGGTCATCATGAACATGGCAGTGAACGCCAAGGATGCAATGGCCGATGGAGGAAAGCTACTCTTGCGGTCCGAGAATCGCACCATGAGCGAGGCCGACCTTCTCTCCCATCCCGAGATCCCCGCCGGAGATTACATCTGCCTGAGCGTGGAAGACGAGGGGGAAGGTATCCCGATCGAAGTCCAGACGAAGATATTCGAGCCCTTCTTTACGACAAAAGATCCCGGCAAAGGAACCGGTCTCGGTCTTGCTACCTCCTTTGGGATTGTAAACCAGTTGGGTGGATGGATCGATTTTAAATCGGTGGTCGGCGAAGGAACTCGATTTGATATCTTTTTACCCCGCAATCTCTCAGCGGAATCCGCAGGTTCCTCCGCTCTCCTGATGGCGTCCACCGGGTTTGATCTGACCGCTTCTCGAGGAGGGGAGACGATTCTTCTAGTGGATGACGAGGCGCTCGTCCGCCGCATCGGTAGAACGCTTTTGACCAAACTCGGATACGAGGTCCTCGAGGCGAAAGATGGGATCGAAGCTCTCGAAATTTGTCGTACACAGCAGCATGGCATCAGTCTCGTGCTTCTCGATCTCACGATGCCGAACCTCACTGGCAAGGAGACCTTCGCAGGGATTCGGGAGATCCTCCCCGATCTGCCGGTTTTGATTTGCAGTGGATATCTCGTCGATCTGAACGAGTTCACCCGAGACTGCGGATATTGCCCCGATGGATTTGTGCAGAAGCCGTATAGTTTCGAAGACATGGCCGATATGGTCCGGAAGACTCTCGATCATCAGGTCGATGCGGCTCGAATCGCGGGGTGATCCTGTCATTTTTCTGGAGATTGGTTGAGAGGAGACTGCTCGCTCTCCTCCCAGATAGGGTTGACTCTTTGATCTGACCCTGTTTGGTCATCGGGTGATCTCCCGTCCTCAACTCCTCCTTGCTCCGATGCAGGACGTTTCCGGCCTTCCCCTCTGGCGCTGTCTGGAACGGCGAGGTGGTCCGGACGTGTATGTCACGGAGTATTTTCGAGTCCATCGAGATTCTCATCCGTCGAAGATTCTCCTACGATCCATCACCGGGCTGGAAACGGACAAACCTGTCCTCGCCCAGATGATAGGCAATGAGCCGGAGCACCTCGTGAGATCCGCTCTGGAGATACAGGCGCTCTCGCCCTGTGCGGGCATGGACGTGAACCTGGGATGCCCTGCCCCCACGGTCTGCGGCAAACAGGCAGGTGGTGCGCTTTTGAAAAATCCGGATCTCATCCGCCGGATTGCCGAGGGATTGCGTCCTGTAGTCACAGGGACTCTCACCTTGAAGTCAAGGATCGGGTTTGATGCACCGGGGGAATTTGAGCGACTGCTGGAGCTGTTTGCGACGCTGCCCATCGATGCTCTCACGATTCACGGAAGAACGGTGAAAGAAAAATACCAGTCCGATGTGCACACCGATCAGATCGCGGAAGCGGTCGCGAGTCTGCCATTTCCCGTTTTCGCCAATGGGAGCATCGTCTCGGTCGAGACTGCGCGGGCGATGCGAGAAAAAACCGGGGCCGCTGGCTTGATGATCGGGCGGGGTGCGATTCGGAATCCCTGGTTGTTTACGCAGATCCGTGCTTCTCTCGACGAAACAAATCCAGCGCCTCGAATCCACCGGGATGTCTACGAGTATCTCCTAGAACTGACATCCGAGATTTGTTCGGAAGGCAATTTTGATCAGGAAACGCAGATCGTGAATCGGATGAAAAAGTTCACGAACTATATTGCTTGTGGGATCGCGGACGGAGCGCTCAATCATGAACTGCGCCGAGCTACGACGCTGACCGGTTTCCGTGAAATCTGCCGTTCCTATCTCGACAACACAGATCCATTTTCGGATGATCCTGGGGAGGACGGGACTATTTTTTGCGGATCCCGCAGCCTGATCGCGGAACCTGTTAAGCAAAAGTTTCCCTTGCCAAAAGAGGCCATCGTGAGCTAAGATCGGGTGTCACTCCCCTGTGGAAGGGGATCCAGGCCGGGTTGCTACTTATCATTCTTTCCCCGCCTCTTGCCGCTTTGGCGATCGGGCTACGTGCCTTCTCTCTCCCCCGCGTCAGTCCTTCCTGAGGACCAGCGAATGCTTTTTTTGAGCATCGCACCCGGAATCGAGTGAACGAAACACCCTACCCAGACTTTCCTCTACCATGGAAAAACAAATTACGAAACTTCTCGGGCACAAAAAATATTCGCCCGCCACACTCAGCGAACTCCTTCGCCAACTGAACTTCTCTCCGGAAAACGAAACGGCCCTGCAGCGGGCTCTTCGCGACTTGGAACGGCGCGGTCTGGTTGTCCGTCTCAAAGGCGGTCGTTACCTCTCGAGCGAGTCTCCGTCGCTTGTCTCAGGCCGAATCCAGATCACCAAAGGAGGTCGAGGATTTCTCACTCCAGACGATCCGGCTCGCTCGGAGATCGCGATTCCGTCCACGGCAACCGGCACGGCCTTGCATGAGGACCGGGTCGTCGTGCTCTGCGAAACCGTCACGAGATCTTTTTGGAAAAAGACCGGGACGGAGGAACCGGAGCAGCCCGGGGTCGTCGTTTCCATTTTGGAACGTCGCCGCACCCGTTTTGTGGGAACCTTTCAACAAGGCAGCAAAGGTCTTTTTGTGCTGCCGGATGATCCACGTTTTTCCCGTGAGATTCGGGTGAGCCCCCCCCAAAAGCGACTCGGTTACGCAAAATCTGGCGAGAAAGTCGTCGTGGAGTTGCTGCGATGGGACTCTCGCCATACCGCGCCAGAAGGCCGCATTGTTGAGATACTCGGAGCCGTGGGGAAAACCGGCGTTGATATGCTCGGTGTCCTCCGTCAATACGATCTCACGGGTGATTTTCCGGAAGCGGTTTTAAAGGAGGCCCGTCGCTTCGGGGCAGTGGTCAAACCGAGTGATCTCAAAGGCCGACGCGACTGCCGTGATCATTTTGTTTTTACGATCGATCCCGACGATGCACGGGACTTCGATGATGCGATCTGCTTGCAGAGAGCTGGGGCGGGCCGCTGGAAGTTGTGGGTTCACATCGCCGATGTCTCGCATTACGTGAAGGCAGGTTCCCCTCTCGATCAGGAGGCAAAACGTCGCGGAAATTCCTCCTACCTCGTTGATCGGGTCATACCGATGTTGCCCGAAGAGTTGAGCAATGAACTCTGTTCTTTGAAACCGCGTGTCGACCGATTGACAAAGTGTGTCGAATTCCTCCTGAACGACGAAGGCAAAGTGCTGCAGACGGACTTTTATCCGGCGGTGATTCAGTCGAAACAGCGTCTCACCTATGCGGAGGCACTCCAGATCTTGGAGAACCCCGCGAAGGGAGAACTGGCGGAGACACTCCACCAGGCCGGTCGTTTTGCGCAGGCGATTCGGAAGCGTCGCTTTGAGGCGGGATCTCTCGACCTCGATTTCCCGGAAACGAAAATTCGTCTCGATGGCGAGGGACGCATCTCCAGTATCGAACAGCACGGGACAGATGCTTCTCATCAGCTCATTGAAGAGTTCATGTTGCTCGCCAACGAGGCAGTTGCGACACGGCTCATGAAACTCAAAAAGCCGGCCATTTACCGGACGCATGAGGCCCCTGACCCCGGGCGTCTCGCGGGATATCGGGAGGATGTACTCGGGCATTCGATTCCCTGTGGGAATCTCAGTAAGCCTGCCGAGGTGCAAAAGCTCTTTGTCCATCTCAGTGAACTTGCGATCGGCGCGGCTCTAAAAATCGGATTTTTAAAATCGCTCAATCGAGCCCGTTACACTGTCGATCCGCTGGGACATTATGGGTTGGCGAAAAAGAAGTACGCGCATTTCACCTCACCGATTCGACGTTACGCCGATCTTGTGGTGCATCGCAGTCTTTTTTCCGGAAGAGGCGAAGGAATGGAACCCCAATTGCATCAAGTCGCCGATCACCTGTCCTCCTCTGAGCGCAACTCTGCCGATGCGGAGCGCGATAGCAAGGACGTCAAATTGTATGCCTATCTCACCGAGCAGATTCGGTCCGAAAAGAGGATTGGGTACTCGGCGCAAGTCACGAGCCTGCGAGAGTTCGGGTTTTTTGTCGATATTCCGGGACTCGGCATGAGCGCGATGGTCCCGCTCGCCCAGCTGGCGGATGATCACTATCAGTTCGACAGTGTTGCGAAACGAATCCAAGGGCGTAGCAAACGCCGCACGATCCGAATCGGGGATATGGTTGAGGTCGAAATTGCCAAGGTCGATTCCACACGGAAGATGGTTGACTTTCGTCTCGCTGGATCCGCCCGTAGTCGGCGCGAACCGGTCGGCAAAAAGGACGTCGCTCCAGTTCGTCACCGTCGGCCAGACCGGCGTCGCCGACAGCCCAAGGTGGCGTAGTGGTCGGAAACGCGTCCTCGCCGGGAGATCGGCCCGTGGTATAGTGAGCGGATGAATTGGAAAATTTCTTCCTTGCTGTTACTCCTCGTGTCGTCACTCCAGGCCGTAGACGGTCCAGACCTTCCGCTCCTTGATCTTTCGGGTCAGGCGGAACGTCACGTCATCATCGCTGCGGGGACGAAGGACACCTACCAAGGGCATCCCACGACCCTGCTCCTTCCGGACCAGAAAACAATCCTCGCGGTGTGGAGTATCAATCACGGCGGTTCCGCTGGTCCGATGGCAAAAAGCACGGATGGGGGGACTAGCTGGACTCGCCTCGACGATCAGCTTCCCGTAGGGTTCCGCACGCACCAGAATTGCCCGAGCATCTACCGACTCGTGGATGCCGAAGGCAGGGGGCGAATCTGGGTGTGGTCCGCCTCACTCGGGAATAAGCAGGGTCCGGGGATGCCATCGATCATGAGTGACGACGAGGGGAAGACCTGGAAGGAAATGCCGCCTCTCGGATTCCCCTGTGTCATGACTTTTAGCAGCATCGTGCCACTCCAGGACGGTCGGTATCTCGGCCTCTATCACAAGGGCCCGGAGGGTGCTGACAAGGCTCCCCTCGCCGTATTCCAGACGATCACCGCAGACGGCGGATTCACCTGGAGTGAGCCCGTCGTGGTCGCCGCAGTCGAGGGGAAAAATCCTTGTGAACCTTTTGTTTTTCGATCTCCCGATGGGAAGGAACTCTGCTGTTTGATGAGGGAAAATACCCACAAAGGCCGAAGTCTGCAGATGTTTTCGCGGGATGAAGGTGCCACTTGGTCCACCCCGGTAGACACTCCGTGGGGGCTGAGCGGTGATCGGCATATCGGAGCAAAACTTGAAGATGGACGATGGGTTTTTGCGTTTCGTGACATGGCACCGGAGAGTCCGACACGGGGTCATTTTGTCGCCTGGGTCGGAACCTACGAGGACATCAAAACGGGACAATCCGGAGAATACCGTATCAAGTTACTTCACAACCATGCAGAGCGGGTCAGTGACTGTGGATATCCCGGCCTCGAGATTCTCCCGGATGGAACCATCCTAGCAACAACCTATGTGAAATATGCTCCCGGGCCAGAGCAACATTCCGTCGTCGCGACCCGATTTCGAATCGCTGAAACGGATGCGATGGCGAAAGCACTTCCGGTTTCCGTTCCGGTTTCCGTTCCGGCTTCTGGGAAAGGACAGTAAGGTCGATCCCTCCTAGAATGATCCGTTTTTTGATTCCTTTTCTGTTTGTGGCAGTGCTCTGCGGGGAGGATCTGCCGATCACATTTCCAGCAGACGGAGGAGTGGTCGATGTATCTGAGTACGGAGCCGTCGCGGACGATGATGGGGATGATACCGCAGCGATCCAGGCTGCACTGGACGCTTTTCCGAATGGTTCTCGTATCATCTACCTCCCTCCGGGAGTGTTTCTGGTTCGGGAGACTTTGCGCTGGCCGGCGGGCGAGACGGAGAGCGCTGCGCAAAAGAGAACGATTATGCAGGGAGCGGGTGAGGGACTTTCGGTTCTTCGGCTACCGGAATCAACTTCCGGTTTTGAATCCGCCGGAAATCCGAAAGCCGTTCTCTGGACGGGCGGTGCTCCCGCTCAACGATTTCGGAATTCGATTCGCGATCTCACGATCGAAGTCGGTGCGAAAAATCCGGGTGCGATCGGGCTGCAGTTCAACACCAGTCGTCAGGGATCGATTCGTCAGGTGACGATCCGCTCTCTCGACGGGGCGGGGCGGATCGGACTAGATTTGGGGCACTGCAGCGAGATCGGTCCGCTGCTCGCTCAAGACGTCACGATCGAAGGCTTCGAGATTGGTATCAGCACAAAAGGCCCATTGAACTCGAATACTTTCGAGCGCATCACCCTGAGTGGCCAGCGACGGATCGGGTGGTGGAATTACCATCAGATGATTTCAGTCCATGATTTGATCAGTAGCAATCGGGTTCCGTCGTTACTGAATGAAAAAGATTCCTGGGGTGCGGTGACACTTTTCGGAGCACATCTCCACTCCCGGGGATTGGATAAAAACACCCCGGCGATTTACAATCAACGTCAGATGTACCTGCGCGCCGTGGACGTCGTGGGCTACCAGCCCGCCATCATTCAAAGCGACAAAGATCGCGACAAGGGGAATATCGTCGCCGCTGGACTCATCACGGAGGATACTTCGCACCGAAACGTGGTAAGTCCGTTTCGAGGAAATACGGAAATGGCGATCAGCGAAGCGGGCGAGATCATTCATTTGCCGGTGAAAGATCCCCCTGAAGTCCCGAGGGGAAACCCTGCGGTGGACTGGATCAATCTCCTCCAGTTCGGGGCCGATCCTACCGGGAAAACGGACGCCAGTCCTTTCCTGCAGCGGGCGATTGATTCCGGCGCAAAGACGATCTATCTCCCCGGAGGGGCAAAATTCCAATTTGCCTCCGTCGTAGAAATCCGCGGCCCACTAGAGCGCATCATTGGTCTCGAGGGATGGGTCACTACGGTTGGCCATCCCGTATGGAAGATCGTCGATGGGAAACATCCAGAGGGCCTGCGAGACGCTCCGGTCGTCCTCATGGAACGTTTTGGCAAAGAGGGCGGAGAATCCCCCTTGCTGATTCGGCACGAGAGCGCACGGACTCTGGTTCTGAGTTCCGTGTCGGGACTTGATGTAGACGGATTCGGGAAGGGAGATTTATTTCTCGAAGATGTCTACGGGCACCTGAATCAATTGAGCGCGGGACAGAGCGCATGGTGCCGCCAGTTGAACAGTGAGCGAGAGGGGCTGAAATGTCGCAATGAGGGCGGAAAGCTGTGGATCCTGGGGATGACCGCAGGGAATACCGGTACCTTGATCGAGACAGTGCAGGGAGGGATCACGGAAGCGGTCGGGATCTTTCTTTCCTCCGACAACGGTTGGAATGCCGACGAACCTGCGTTCCGCATCGAAGACAGCACCGTATCTTTGTTTGGAGTGAGTGAGCGCAATTTTAATCGACAGCCGGTCTCTTTCTGGGTGAAAGAACGACAGGGTGCCGAGACAAAAGAGCGACGGGAGATCCCCTGGGTTTACCTCAGTCGTTAAACTGCGCCGTGCCGTGAAACGAGGAAAATCCTGCTGGCAGTCTCCTCGGGAAGATAGCAACGTGTGGAGTGACTATGGAAGACAAGGAAAGAGAGGAGCGCCGCCGATATTGGGAGGGAGACGCACTCGCGATCGCAGGGAAGTTTAATCACGACATTCGCTCGCCTCTGGGGGCGATCAGTTCGTCGATCGACGTGATTCTCGACATCCTCAGTGAGGAAAATACAGACTTGAGCGCTCTCGCAAAAGGCATCGAGACTTCTTCTGCCCAGGCGATGGATCTCGTTGCAAAAGTGGTCGCCCTCTTGCGAGTCACCTATGGTGAAACTGCGGAGAGGGAATCTGTCCCGCTCGCCATCTGTATCGATGCAGCCCTCGGGTGTAATGAACGAGCTCGCCGGGAAGCGGGGGCGGAAATCCAAAAACCGAAGGATTGGCCACTCGTCTATACTGTCCAAGACTGGGTCATTCGTGTGTTTTCACAACTGATTTCCAATGCGATTCGGCACGGTGGAAAAAACGTTCAGATCGGTTGGGAAGAACACTCCAGCGGTGTTCGTTGCTGGGTGCGTGATGACGGTCCCGGTCTCCCCCGTTCCATGAATGATGCGGATCTACCCGCCTTTGAAACGCTGCACCTCGTCACGATTCGCACAGGCCTTGGTCTGCCGACATGTCGCCGAATTTTGGAACTCCTCGGCAGCGGGCTTTCGTATGTGCGGACGACGGATGGTCACACGGAGTTTTCCTTTCTTTTGACCGAAGATCTTCCGGGGCAACCTCCGGAGGAAATGGTCGTTTCGACTCCGCGCACTGTAGAAAGACCTCGCGTAGCCATCGCGGAACCATATCTGGGGGAATTTCCAGCAACGCAGAAGGAATTTGCAACGACCCTGCGATTGGTCAAACGGATGTTAAACGTCCCGGTTGCCCTGGTAGCGATCGAGGGGGAGGAAATGATCATTGACTGTGATGATCATTTGCCGCTCCGAGAGGATCTTCCGACGCAGTTCTCCAGCTTGGTTGACCGCATCCTTTCTCTTGGGGAGCCTGCCTCGGAGATTCGCCCGGAAAGTGCGCCGGAGCGTTTGCAGTCGCTCTACGGGATTCCTCTTCCCGGGGTCGATGGAGGACCCATCGGCTGCCTCGGTATCGCCACCGAGGAAAGGCGGGAGTGGTCCGCCGAAGAGAGAGAAGTGATTCAGGAATTTGCACGCCTCGCCCAAAAAGACCTGCGGCTTCGACTGAAGCGCCGTCGCCTTGCGGACGCTCTTCGGAGTGCCCGCGAGGATGAGCGTTTGAATGCCAGTCTTCTGGCAAATAGCAGCGATTGCATCAAGTTGATCGATAGCGGTGGACGTCTCATTCGGATCAATGAACCGGGGCTCCGATTGCTGGAGGTAGAAGAGGAGGATACTGTTCTTGGGAAACCATACTGTGAGCTGTGGCCGGAAGAGGTGAGGGGAGCTGTCGTGCGGTCCATGGAAGAAGCGATGGGGGGCCGCACGGGGCGTTTTCAGGGATTTTGTCCTACGGCAAAAGGGACTCCGAAATGGTGGGATGTCGCAATCACAGCGGTCAATCGCGATGAAGGGGAAACGCCCCATCTCCTTTCGATCTCACGAGACATCACCGAATCCAAAGAAGCGGAGATTCGCCTGCGTGAGAGCGAACAGAAGTTCCGCCTTTTGGCAAATCACATGTCACAGTTTGCGTGGATCGCGGACGCAAAAGGCGATATTTTTTGGTACAATCAACGCTGGTTCGATTATACCGGAACCACCCTGGAGGAGATGAAAGGACAGGGCTGGCAGGTAGTCCATCATCCTGATCATCTCAGCAGAGTTCTCGCGAAAGTGGAGCGCTGTTTCCCCGCCGGAATTCTTTGGGAAGACACGTTCCCGCTCCGATCTCGGGACGGGGAATATCGATGGTTCCTCTCCCAGGCGATCCCCATCCGGGACGGATCCGGTGAAGTCATCCAGTGGTTCGGGACGAATACCGATATTACTCCTCAGATCGAAGCGGAGAACGCCTTGCGGAAGGCGTCACAAGCGAAAGATGACTTTATTGCGGTGCTTTCTCATGAATTGCGTACACCGCTGAATCCGGTGCTGCTCGTCGCCAGTGCCGCGGTGGAGCGGGAAGATCTTCCGGAGGATGTGCGGAAGGATTTTGAAACCATCCGCAAGAATGTCGAGACCGAGGCCCGGTTGATTGATGATCTTCTCGACATGACCCGGATCCTCCGGGGGCGCATGCCGCTTATTCTTACGACCGTTACGGTTGATTCTCTGCTTGCCGAGACCATCGCAGTGTTGCGGAACGATGCGGCGGCGAAAGAAATCGAACTCTTGACCCACTTTGCTCCCGAGCGCCTTCTCTTACAGGGAGACGAAGTGCGGTTGCAGCAGATCCTCTCCAATGTGATTCGCAATGCCATCAAGTTCACGCCTGCCACAGGGCAAATCGAGCTGTCTACCGAGTCCCGCAAGGATCGATTGCTCATCACGGTCACTGATACAGGATTAGGAATGACTGAATCGGAGATCGAGCGGATCTTTGATCCTTTTTCTCAGGGAGACCATGTTGGGGAAAGAAATGCACAACGATTTGGCGGTCTCGGTCTGGGGCTCGCCATTTCAAAACTCCTCGTGGAACAGCACGGCGGCACAATCGGAGCAAAAAGTCCCGGGCTTGGACTCGGGTCAACCATCGAGATCGATCTACCACTCTCGGCGGCAGTGCCTTCCACGGTTGAGTGCGAGACCATTGCTCCTGAGGCAGCGGCAACCGAATCGAAATCAGAATCAACGGTGGTGAAATCCCCTCGATCGATGCGGATTCTTTTGATCGAAGATCATGATGCGACTCGAGACACCCTCGCTCTCCTTTTACGTCGTCGCGGGCATACTGTGGTGGAGGCATCTACGATCAACGAAGGGGGAATTGCGGCGGCAGATGGGATCTACGATTTATTGATGTCCGACATCGGGCTCCCGGACGGAAGAGGGGATGAACTGATGATGATCCTGCGGAAGAACGGGTTTGACGCTCCGGCGATTGCCTTGAGCGGATATGGCATGGAAGCGGATCTCCTGCGATCGCGAAAAGCCGGATTCGGACTGCACCTGACCAAACCGGTCTCGATTCAGGAACTCGACCGCGCTCTCGCTCGGATTTTATGAGTCTCTACTACGTCCTATCCCTCGCCGTTGTAATGACGAAATCTACCCGGCGGGAATAAAACGCAGATTGCGGAAGTAGGAGCCGCTGTTCCCCCAGCTATAGAATCCGAAGGCTCCACTTGTCAGAGTCCCGTCGTCGATGGAAAAATCCTCGTGGCCGTCGAAATATCCGGTGATCTTGGTGCCATCCAAAACGAAGCGGACGGTGTGCCATTTGCGGAGTTCGAACCCTTCCTTTACGCCGCCGAGGACGCGGTAGTCTTCGCCGTTCTTTACTGCCAAGGTCCGGTAGGGGCGCTCGGCGCACATCGACCACAGGTAGAATCGATCCGGGCTTTGATGGTTCAAAACGATCCCCAGCGCGTCATTGTCCGTCGAGCGTATTTCGAAAGTGATTTCCCCGTCTCCAAAATGGCGGGTTTCGTCCAAGAGAAATACACTGCCGGGACGCTCCACTTCCGCCGTGTCTTCCATGGTCCGATCTCCGGTCTTCCCGATGTTCGAAGTCTGCTCGATGGTTCCGGCGTGGAATTTCCACTCACTCGCGGGTCCGGCACCGGGAGCATCGACTGCTCGCCACATTTTCGGATCGAGCGAGACGAGGAAGGGATCAATTTGAATGGTTTGTTCAGCGACTGGGCTGGGGTGTCCGTTTCCCTCAAAGGCACGTGCCTGCAACAAGGTGTTTTTTCGTATCGTCAGCGCTGC
This sequence comes from Verrucomicrobiales bacterium, assembly GCA_018058245.1. GTDB lineage: Bacteria > Verrucomicrobiota > Verrucomicrobiia > Verrucomicrobiales > DEV007 > Arctic95D-9. Next base: position 35,603 of record JAGPCC010000001.1, on the reverse strand, counting down.
CGTGTAAATCGTGGAATCCGCCGTCGGCGCAGTTCCATCCAAGGTGTAACGAATCATCTTCGTTTTGGAGGAATCCGGTTTGATCTCAACGGTGACTTCATGGGTATCGGAAAACGAATCTGCGAGAAATTTCGGGGCTCGAATCCCGCCCGGTTGCAGGGCGATCCACGACTGATTCAGATAGCTGCATTTGCATCCCGCAGTCGCCTCTGGCACAAAGACGAGTCCGCCCGCAGGGATGGCGTTGATCCAGCAGCCGGGCCGGATCCCCCCGTAGTCCTCGCTCGCCTCGTTTCGAGTAAGATCAAAATAGCCCAGTGTCGCCGAGCGGAAAACCATCATGTTGCGTGAGCCCGCGAGAATCCCGCAGCCATAGGATCGCTCAAAGTTAAAGGGACGTTTCGCACCCGTCAGAACATCCCAGGCTCCGCCCTGAGCGTAGATGGTGTCCTGATTCAGGAGTGGGCGTGAGCTGTAGTTCGCTTTTGTTTCCCACTTTCGTTTCCCGTCGGATAGATCAAACACCGCGAGGCGACCTCCCACTTCGCTCGCCAGTCGAAAGGCAGTCGGCTGGTAGCTCATCATCACTGCATGATGCTCTTTAGAAATCGCGGCGACGGTTCCGTAGATGTCATCCTTATTTCGCCAGAGCTCTTTTCCGGTCGCGGCATCAAACGCAATAAGGCTCCCGGTCGGGTGCCCTATCTCACTAGCTTTGGCGTCCTTTGTTCGATCAAAGATCGCCTGCGCCCGATCAATCACGACCACGGTACGATTCCCGATTGCAATTGCATTGTGCCGGATCGAATGCTCCGCATCGAATCGCCAGATCAGTTCTCCCGTTTTGGAATGGAGCGCAAAAAACGTCTTTGATTCCGTGAGCTGTTCGTTCATATCGCCTCCCGGGTGGTATCGAAAAGTGGAAATATGTTCGGGATCAGAAAGGGAACCAAAGAGGAGTCCGTCCTCATAGGCGAGGTACCCCCACACAGATTTCCCGCCGCCCTTTGATTTCGGGGCGGAGAATTCGGAGAGCAGCTCCCCCGTCCGTGCGTCGAGTCGCAAGCATTTGTCGTCGCGGCGTACGAATACCGAGTCATCCGAGAGACAATAGTTGCTGCCGGTCCCACTGGTGCCCATCAAGTGATCGCCCTCGAAAGCAGAGAGAATCCCAGGGAGATCGTGTTTCCACAGGAGATGGCCATTGTAGGCATCTACGGCGATCAGGGTATCGAGCCCCTCGGAGTAGAGCACTCCTTTGTTAAAGAGCGGAGCCGGAGCTCGGCCATGGCGCTGTGTCATGGATTGCTCCAGATCACTGAACCACAACATCCCGAGCGGACCCTGAATCAGTTCATCGTCGGAGTTCACCGAGTTCGCCGGGTCTGCATACTGGTGCGTCCACTGTCCCGCGCCCTTCAGTTCTCCCCGCCTACTGATTTCCATCTTGGCTACCTCCCCTGAGACGAACGTTCCTCCCCACGGGCGTAGAACTCGCTGCGCTTCTCCCCTCGTGCCCGCCGAGAGTTCTCCCGTCAGCGAGGCCGAAGAGACCACAAGATTTGCGAAAAAGTCCGGCAGCTTCGTTTCTTCGAGGTCCGCTTCGAGAAACATCACTCGCGAACCGTAGAGCCCTGCCGCGATTGCCCTCGTCCGAGCCTCGGCGATGTTTGCGGGGTCGGGATCGATCCCGTAGACGAAAAAGTCCGTCGCCTTTGCCAGTTCGATTGCCAATTGTCCGTCACCGCAGCCGAGATCCAACGCATAACCAGTCGTGAGGCCGCCGGTATGAATGATTTCCAGGACGGCTGCGGAGATTTCTGGATTTGGTTCGGACTCCGAGAACACGGAGGTAGTTTTGGCCGGTTCCCTGTGGGGTTCGTCCTTTCCAAAGCAATAGAGATTTCCCTCCCCTGTGCTGACAAACACTTGGCCGCTTGCTGCGGCGAGTCCATAGACCGTGCCGTTTACGTTGGCAGTCCACTCTTCGGATTTACGATCTTTTTGGAAAATACTGACCTCGCCTTCCCCTCCGATGATGACTTTTTCCCCGGCCCCGATTGCGCTGAACGCCTTCTTTGAGAACGGGATCTCAAATGCCGTTTCGAGATTGCGGGTGCTCTGTGCTTTGCCCTTTCGATCGATCGATTCCTTGTTCACCCAGCGCTGACCGACAAACATCTTTCCTGAGATCCCTCCGAGGAGGTCATTCATCACCACATTGGGCGGGGCCGATACGCGCCCTAGCATCTCGCCGGTTTTTTGAAAAAACGCCGATCCATTGTTCACAAAAAACTCCTCCGAGAGCGACACTTCGGCACCGCCTCGCTGCGTGTTCTCCTGAAGTGACAGATATTGAAAGGCACCGGTCTTACGATCAAAGGAAGCGGGAACGGCCCGCCCTGTGGCCATGAAAATCTTGTCCTCGGAAGAGACCAGGTATCCCTGTGCCGCGACTCCGCTTTTTGCGAAGGCACCTCCATGCGGTTGCCCCATGTAGATTGATCCCGCCGTGTCATTCACCCAGAGGACTTCTCCCGTGGCTGGTTCGAGCGCGTATAGGCTGACACCCTCCGACGGCCAAATCCCGGCGGCGAAATACACGATCCTGTCTCGAATGACAACCCCACCACGGGCCGGCCAGCGCGACACCAAACGGTCATTTCCTAGGATCAAATCATCACCGGGACCACCTCGCTTCTTCCAGAGCAATGATCCGTCCGTTGCTTTCAAACAATAGAGAAAACCATCATCACTCGTCGCAAAGATCCGTCCTTCCAGGTAGGTCGGCGCAAATCGAACCGGCCCACGAGTGGGGAAACCCCATTCTTCCGCACCGGTTTTTGCATTTATGGCACGGACCAAGCCATCGACGCTGTCCCCGAAAAAGACAAGACCTCCGGCCACGATGGGTTGGGCGGCACGATCGAACGTCATCCGATCGGATCGCGGCCAGGCCGGTCGCGGTGGACTGGGAAGGGCGTGGACCCATTGCAATTTTAATTCATCGGGCAGCGTTTCTTTCGTGAAACCACTGCGTTCCGCATCATGCTGATACATCGGCCAGTCTTCCGCAGACAGACCCGGCAGAAGGATCAGTGAAGCCAAGAGAGAGAGGATGACAAACTGCATTTGGAAAAGTTTCACAGAAACGGGTACACACAAACCGCGTCTTCACGCGGGCCGCGACAACGCACCGGAGATCCGTCCCTGTTTCCGCTCCGCAATCTACTTGCTCGCAGAATGAACAGTGTCCTACAATGGAGGGAACTCCATCGATACACCCATGACCCCCAGCAACTCCATCGATCGTCGCCGCTTTCTCGGCACCACCCTCACCGCTGCCACTGCTACTGCGTTTGGTGCGGGAATCCTCCGATTGCACGCCACCGAGGGCGAGACAGAGCACTTTTACTACCGCCTCGCCCCGGCCGATGGCCCCTACATCGATTCCCAGCGGGTGAGCCGCGCCTTCGGATTCCGTGGAGAAAAAATCTTCCTTTCGGAGGACAACGGACACACTTGGCCGATCGAGGCATCTTTTCCCGAGGCAGAAAACATCACGTTCAGCGTCCTACTGAAAAATGGGAACATTCTCTTTGCGACCCGTGAGCGACTTTTCCTCAGCACAGACAATCTCGCGAGTCATCGCGAGATTGTCGTCAAGCGACCCGACGGAACCGACTACCGCCCTCACACACCGAAAGACCCCGAGCAACCCGGTTGGTATTTTCACTCGCTCGACGGCGTGCATACCTGGGATGTTGCGGGGAAAGAAATGCTCGTGTGGGGAAACTACTGCAACGTCCTCGGCGGTCCCGTGCCGGTGAACATTTTTTACTCCACCGACAGCGGTGAAACCGTCAAGCTCGCCTATTCGTTTGGTCGGAATCCCAAGTTCCAGCAAAAAGACGCGACCCCCGAAGAATTCCTTGGAGACCCGACCAATGAACTCATCTGCCGTCACATCCACGCCGTGACCTACCACCCCGCCGAAGATGCCTTCTACGCCTGCACCGGAGACATCAACCGAGGTCACGGGAACGAATGTCACTGGATGCGCGGCACTTATGATGCAAAATCGGACGCCTGGGATTGGAAGACACTCATTTCCGTGAACTCCAATTCGCGCTTCAAATCGGGCGGCATCAACTTCGTCGATGGACAGCTCTACTGGGCCGCCGACGCGAACGGCCCGAAATTCGAAAACCAGAAACACGACCGCGGCATCTTTCGCTGCGATCCAGCGGAATTCACCCATCCGGAAAAGCATACCCTGCTCTTCAACGCAGAGTTCGAGATGGCGAACATGATCATCGAGAATGGCGTCATGGTCGCCGGTCACTGCGCCCCCGCCTCCACCTTTAAAACGGGCATTGCCTACTCCCCGGACCTCGGGAAGACGTGGAAGGAGTATGACCTCGCTGAATTCGGTCCCCGATCGCCAGTGCGCATCCAGCCAAGGAACAGCGACGGTTGGTTCCGCATGGATCTGCGGAAAGGATGGATCGAGCGCGGAGAGGTATTGTTCCTCAAGCCGAAAGTGTGAATGCCCGATTCCTCAGCGACGAGACGCAGGTCCATTTTGAATCACGATCCATTGGTTTGGTAAAGAAAGGGTAAATCGAGCGACTACCGCAAAATACGGTAGTACGCAGGGACCACGCAAGGCACCAAACCGGGGAATCAGTATGCCGCTCGTCAGACTGATAGCAACGACTTCATGGGTAAACCGATTTCACTTTTGCGAGATTTTCATTTGCAATAGCAAATTTCGAACTATTGGTATTGAGGAAACTGACTGAAACGGTGGGTAAGATTGCGTGATCGGTTCAAACTGTTTTCGCTTGCTACGGATTCCCAAAGACGGTTGATTAGAGATTCCCCGGTTTTCGGGCTTATTCGAAAATGAGTTCTTCCCTAGATCCGATGTTCGCAGATTCAGGAATTGATAGCCGGAGCACGGGCTTGAATCTCGAAGCGAAAGGAGATCCTCGCCCAGAACCAACCGGTCTACCACGAAAGACTGTTGAAAACCTGGCTTCAAAAATCGCCAAACGGTTACAACTTTCGCCCGGCGAAGACTTGAGTCCGATTGTGGAAAAACTCGGGGGGCGAATCAAGGTCAGGTCTTGGAGGGAAGGCCGAGAAGACGGTGCCATCCACGTTGAAGGCCCTGGTGACTTCACGATCTTCTTGTCACCCTACACCGGTCCGTTTCGCGACCGATTCACGATCGCTCACGAACTCGGGCATTACTTCCTCCACTCTCTCTTCGGCGAGAAAAAGATCAAAATCAATCGCGAGGGAAGCGACCCGACTGAGTGGGAGGCGAATTGGTTCGCTGCGGGATTTTTGATGCCCACGGATTCCTTCCAGGAAGAGTGGAATAATTTCGGTGGCAACGTCGAAGCCATGGCGGCCCGATTTAACGTCTCCACGCAAACGATCAAAATTCGCGCGAACGTCCTTGGCCTTTCAACTGGAGATTTCTGAGTCGTCCCTGACCGCCCTTGCCGAACCTCGTCTTCGTCTGTTTCTGAGCGTCGACGTGGTCGGTTCGACGGCATTCAAACATCAGGCCGAAAGGACCGATGCGCAGGGGTGGCTAGAGTTTTTCACTTCATTCTACAGCGGATTTCCCAATTTTCTGTCCACGGCCCACGCCGAGACGCTTCACTCGAAGAATCACCGTCCAGAGCATTTGGCCCCCGCACTGCTTTGGAAGGCGCTCGGTGATGAGTTGGTTTTTGTTGCTGAGATTACTCATCGTAGTCAGGTCGAATTGCATCTCATCGCATTCAAGGCAGCTGTCAGCAAGGCTGTGACCTACCATGTGTATGGAGAAAAGCCCTTACCAATTCACTTCAAAGCCAGCGCTTGGTTGGCCGGATTTCCCGTTGGGAATGCGGCGATTCCGACGGACGGGGAAAAGTCTCCCATTTCGTTTGATTTCGTCGGTCCAGCCATCGATATCGGATTTCGCCTCGGCACCTTGGCAACGCCTCGGCGTTTTGTTGTGTCGGTCGAGCTCGCCTACTTGATCCTCTCCTGTGCGGGTGGCGGGCTCAAGTTCCACTATGAAGGAAAATCACCACTCCGGGGTGTCTTGAATGGAAGGGGATATCCCCATATCTGGATTGATTGCTACAAGGAACTGGGCGAAAAGAACCGCCACCCCGAGCACGAAGTCACTGACGCAGAAGACGATTTGTTGAAGCGCGGTCCGGCGGACGAAGGCCATCTGCGTAAATTCTGTAAATCCTACATTGATGAAATTGGTTCCCCTCTCTTCGCTCCCTTTATCGACGCAGATCCCAATGAAGGGCTTCCTAAACCTATCGATTTTGAGAAAATACGTGAGTTGGTTGAGGTTCGATTGAGAGACCTATTTATCGTGAGGTCGGACGAAGAAGCAAGTCCCATGGATGCCGTAGAGCTTGAAGAAAAGGTCGGCCAGATCGAGGAGCGAATCGACGATTTATCCTGGTGACGGGCAGGTCGCGCACGAATCGAGGTGAAACCGGCAACGATTTTGTAGTGCCTTTTGGTCGGAGGTTGAAGGTTTCCGCGGGATTCGGGGGTGTGGAAAGAAACTGGAGGCTAGAGGGTTAAACGGGGCAGCAAGGTCGGTCGATAGAGAGCAGCGGGGGATATCGCTCGGTCGGATCCGTAGATCGATGACGATTGGCTTTCGCTCTCGCGCACGGTCGGAGCTTGCTTTTTGGGTTCCTTTTTGGGTATCCTGTTTTTGGCGGATGCTCGCCGACCATGAAATTGCCTTATCCTCCTGTTTGTCTCCTTGTTCCCTTTTTCTGGGGAATCGGTGTGTCTTTCTCGGGGGGAGCAGAAGTGGGGAACGCCGTTCCCGAGATGCCGTTCCGGGGTGTGAGCGAGCTGACTTTTCTCCAAAGTGGTGATCCACTGATCGACTGGAACTCCCGCCGCAGCTGGACGTCTACGGAAGGAAAGGTCGTGAGCGCCAAGATCCTCGGGGTTCGCGAGGGCGAGGTTTCCCTGCAACTCGAAAACGGAAAAACGACCGTGCTTCCGCTCGCTCGCTTGGTCGAGGCCGACCAGCGATTCATTCGCGAGTGGCTCGCGGTATCAGTGTATTTTGATACCGGTTACGAAACTACGCGGAGCCTTTCCAACTCCATCGAAGCAGGCATCTTTGACGGTGCTTTTGCGAAGGAGGGCAAAGTCCACGAGACTCGCCACTTCCGGTTTGCATGTGATGCGGTCCTGACCCAAGACGTGGTGCGGGATTTTTCCAGGCTTTTCGAGGTCACGTATCTCGCGATTCAGGCAAATCCCCTCGGTCTCGCGATAGCGGTGCCGGACGAGGGAAAATTTAACGTGAAGCTTTTTTCCCGTGATCCCGACTATCTCGCGGCCGGCGGGAGCAGTGATGCTGCTGGGGTCTACCGGATCAAAGACCGCACCATGCTCGTCCCCCTTTCTTCCCTGGGTCTCACGAGGGGGAATTCAGGTTACAAAAAGACTCGGGATTTTGATCCTCGCACGCTCATTCACGAGACGACTCACGCTCTCACGCATCAATGGCTGACCCTGGCACCGATGTGGTTTGTGGAAGGATTTGCCGAATACATTTCCGCGATCCCTTATGCGGATGGGCAGTTTTTCCTTTCCCGCCACAAGGAAGGCCTCATGGAGTTGGCGTCGAAAAAGTTCGGGGGAGACCCGAGGCGGTTTCCGCTGATCGCTTCCGGGGAATTCCGCGCGATGGATCCCCGTTCATTTATGGGTGACGGGGCGGTGGAGGAAAAACCGATCGAGCTCCCTCGCGTGCAACCTTTTCAAATCACCTATGTTTCAAAGGCGACGGACTCTCCGATTGCACCGCAGAAGGCGGCTCCGGCGAAGTCATCCCTCCCCACCGCCCCTGAAGATTCGGGCACGAGTCCGTCCGTGGAGGGCGCAAGGCCACAGTCTTTGTCCTCTGGCCCCGTTGTATTGCAGCGTTACATTTCTTCGATGGCGCTCGTTCATCAGCTCATCAGCAGTGGTCAGTCGGGCAGGCTGAGAGCTTATTTGTTCGATTTTGCTCGATTCGAATGGGACACCAATCATTACCTCGACTCGTACGAAACGGCACAAAGGGAGTTCCACGCGGCAATCGAAGCGCAAAGGGACGCCTTCAATGTGGAACTCCGGCAATTTAATTCGGCAATCGATCACTACAATGCTGAGGCCGCTCGCTACAACCAGCGGGAACGCTCTACGGTTCCTGTCCTCCCGGCGGATCCGGTTTTGCCGAGACCGATTCCGGTCCCGCCGATTCTCAGTAATCCGCGCAGTCCGGCCGCTCTTTCAAGACAGGAATTCCTGCGGAACGCCTGGAGCAAACACCTGCCTGCCGAGCCGTCTCTCTCGATCGATACGTTGTGATGAACGCCGGGACTCCGGGACTCCGGATTCCCCTCTACACGGCAGGAACCGAGTCCACGAAATTCGCCTTTGCGACTCGCATGACGTTTCCCCCGATGATTTTCCGAATCTCCTCGTCGGTATATCCTCGCTGAACCAGTCCTACGGTGTAGAGCGGCCAGTTCGTCCACGATAGGCTGAGGTCGGCCTCTTCGCTTGCAAGAAAGTCGTCCTTCGGCCAGAGCGAACGGAAGTCTGCACGTTTGCGTCGGAGGCCGCCGACAGCCGCTTTTTTATTCTCCGCAGAGCTGTTTCGGGAGTTGTAGGAGATGTCGGTCCCAATCGCGACGTGATCTACGCCGAAATTCTTCGCAACATGATCGATGTGATCGAGGAGCGCGTTGAGATCTCCCTTCCCGCGGAGAAACCGCGAGATACAGCAGATCCCGATGAGCCCGTCGGTATCCGCGATGGCCCGGATCACCTCATCTGGTTTGCTGCGGATGTGCGGATACAGTGCCCCGGCTACGGAATGGCTCGCGACCATAGGGCGGGCGGAGGTCTGCGCTGCTTCGAGGCTTGTCTGCCAGCCCGAATGGGCACAATCGACGATCACCCCGACACGATTCATCTCGGCGACGACCGCTTTCCCGAAATCACTCAACCCGGCGTTGGTGGTTTCCCCGCAACCATCGCCTATCATATTGCGACGTTGATAGGTCAGGTGCATCATGCGAATCCCCAGTTGGTAAAAGATCCGCACATATCGCAATTCATCGGGAATGGAATTCCAGTCCTGGGTGAGGGGGACGCCGTTTCCAGTCATGTAGAGGCAGCGTCGGTTCGCCGCCTTTGCCGCCTCGACATCGGCGGGCGTGACGGCCTTCGAGACAAACTCCCGCAGCATATCGGTGGTGTAGGTAAATCGCGCGAGGCGTTTGATGAGCCGCATAGGGTCCTGCCCTTCCTGACCGGCGTTCTGGAAAACACAGGTAACTCCCGAGGCAAGCCATCCCTCGCGATATTCGGTCAGCTCTCCTGCATCGGTCACGCACCGTGTCATCGACATGTCTTCGCGCAGGTCGTCGAGCTCTTGGTCCGATGCGCCTGCCAGCACTTCTTCTTTGAACTTTTCCCCATCGATCGCCGAGCGCGGAGAAAAACCGTAGGAATCAAAGACGACTGCGTCGGCATGAAGCTCCAGTCCTCGCTGTAGTTGGGCCTCGGTCGGTTGTAGCACTGCCATCGCGGCATCTCGTGCTTTCTGGATCGCGGGATTGAGGTTTTTCGTCATCACCGCAACCCGGTTCGGTCCTGCGGCCCCATCGGCGAGGACGATCGGGGAAGCAGCGCTGGCGCTGGCAATGGCGAGGGGGGCTGCTCCTTTGAGAAAATTTCGTCTTTCCATAGTGGAATTGGAAATAGCACAGTCTCGCCTCGTTGGACAAGTCTCAATTCTTCTTCATCGCGGTATCCCAGTCTTCAGGAGGGGGGAAAGGAGCACGTGCCGTATGACACTACCACGAAGCCACCGGATCACTTCTGAAAGGAATATGCAGACGGCAAAGGACCCGAATATCCCTACAACGAGCCTGGCGAAGATAGCCTTTTAGTAGGTAATTGCATAGTATTTATAAGTATAGTTCAACCAATAAAGTAGGCCACTGAAGCGTCAGATAGTGCCGCTGGCCATCCCTCCATAAAACCGCTATTTTACGCAGTCAGTCAATTCGACCTGCTCGCAGATTTTGTGTCACAAATGTCACCAAGAACAAATGGAGGATTTCGTGATCGCCCCGTAAGAATGGCCACTGATTAATTCAAACCATACTAAATGACACAAGATAACAGCTTTAGGAAACTGATCACTGGAATGGGGGCGGCATCCGTCCTCGCTGGTAGCTCCCTCACGGCGGGGGATTACGGCAAAGCCGTCGTCAACGACAAGATGCCCGTCGAAGAAGCATCGACTTTCTGTGACTTCTTCGACCTTTCGACTCTGTATGAAGCCGATTCGGGTTTCATCCGGGGCATCTCACTCAACGGGCGCTACCACGGTCAGGGAATCTCTCAGGAGGAAGACATCAATGGTATCGATAACAACGGATTCAACCAGTGGCAGCACCGCCGTGCGCGTCTTGGACTTGACATCGAGTTTGCCAATCACTTCAAATTTGCATCTTCCTTCAACGTTTCTGATGGCGACGGTTCTGGCACCGGCCTGATCAGACGCGACTTCTTCAACGATGTAGACGAGATGTACATTCAGTGGGCTCCGTCCAAGACCAACTACGTAACGGTAGGGAAGCAGAAGCAGTTGATCACCCGTGAGTTCAGCTCCTCATCCAAAAAGATCAAGACCATCGAACGCTCCCACATCGTGAATGAAGTGGCAGATCAGAAACCCTGGGGTGCGACCTATGGGTTCGAAACGGGAGATTTCGATCACGAACTTGGGGCTTGGGTTTATGGCACTGACGGTACATCAGCACAGGGCGGATTCGAATTGCCCAGAGGAGATTCCCGCGGCGGTTTTTCTTACCGTTTGGCTTACGGGATCACCGAACAAACGAAGCTTCACTTCGACTATGCCTATACCAATAACTCGGATGGTAGGAAAAGTCCCACCGGCAGCGCGATCAGCAACCAGGGTTCTAACTATCAACATGGCTTAGCTCTGGGAACGGTTTCCGACTTCGGTCGCCTCGATTTGGTTACGGATATGATCTTTGGTATCAATCGCGAGGCATCGGGTGCCACGCTCGGTTCAAGGGCGATTCCGGCCGGTGATGACACTTGGGGGCTGGTGATCATGCCAACCTACGAAGTCACGGACAAACTGGAGTTTGTTGCCAAATACGGCTACATGGATTCGGGCCAAAACCAGCGCACACAGCGTTTTGGAGCCCCTCCCGGGACCGGAAACAATCGTCAGAACGTGGAAGGGTATCATACCCTCTACGCTGGTCTGAACTACTACCTATGTGGAGACAATCTTAAAGTCATGGCGGGTTACGAATTGGCTTCGGGCCAGCTCTTCGGAACGACTACTGACATCGACTCCGGCACTTGGATGCTAGGGATTAGGACTTTCTTCTAATTTTTCGTTGATCTTCCCTCCGCAGGGAGGGAATCCCTTGGTGGAAAGGCGGGGCTTCGGTCCCGCCTTTCTTGCGTCTCCGCCGGTCGCGCTGGTTGCTGGCTAAGGCCTCGCAAAAACGGAACCTGCCGAATTCGAATGCAACTCTCTCACCAGCTGCAAGGCGCTGTCATCGGTTTCTGGCAGTCCCGCCGTCTTTTTGCCACTCTTGCAAAGATCCTTCCAGATCCACGCGCTCTCGGTGATTCACTTGTTGAGAAAGTAAAGAGCCTGAAGCACTCTCTATTTGCTACCCCTCACGCTTTGGTTGCCAAGCCGTAGGGGGATAGATGATGCTGAATCGTTACCAAACTGCAGTTTATTTCAACCATTATGGAAATTAGATTCAGTTCCGGTCACCCTCGCCGAACCGATTACCTTCCCAAATGGACCTGCTCCTCCTTCTCACCGCTGCTGTGGCTCTGATTCTTTTGGTGTCGCTGCTCACCCGTATCGGCTCGCTGGAGCAAAAAAATGATGTTCTAAAGAGTGATCTGCGGGAGATCCTTGCGGAGATTCGGATGCTGCGAAGGCACGAGCAAAGTAGTGCCATCGCCCCCAAGGCGGTCTCGCCGCTCGCCGAGGCGGCAGTCTCCGAGATAGTCCCCACCCCGGATTTCGAGTCTACAGCTGCTCCCGCGCGGGCCCTCGAATCACTGCCTTCGGTGGTGACGCTACCGCCACCGCTCCCCAAAACCACTCTTCCGATGCGGAGGGAATCTCCCATCCCGGAACCTACGGAGCGTGCCCCCGGTCGATTTGAAACTTCTGCTCGGGAGGCTCTCAACCGTATCTGGAATTGGATCGTCGTAGGAGAAGAGCACCGCCCGAGCGGTGTCACGATGGAGTTTGCCGTGGCCACGACCTGGCTTCTCCGTGTCGGTGTTCTGATTCTCGTGATCGGAATCGGTTTCTTTTTGAAATACTCCATCGCAAAGGGAATGATCGGGCCGCTCGGACGTGTCCTTCTCGCAACGCTCACGGGCGGTGCATTGATCGTATCTGGCTTGCGACTCTTCCGAGGGCGGTATGCGCTGCTCGGGCAGGCCCTTGCCGGGGCAGGGTTTGCGACACTTTATTTCAGTTTTTTCACCGCTCATCAATATGGGGTCGTCGGATCACTTTCCGCATTTCTGCTCATGGCCTGCGTCACCATCGCGGCGGGGTTTGTCGCCGTTCGGTTCCACACGCTCCTCGTAGCGGTCCTCGGTTTGCTGGGAGGGTACGGAACTCCCCTGATGATCACGTCGGGTGATACCGGGGTGGTCGTTTTATTCAGTTATCTCCTGCTGCTGGGGCTCGGGGTTTTCTTCCTTGCGGCACGGAAAGACTGGCGACTCTTGCACTACCTCAGTTTTGCCGCGACCTACCTCCACGTGATTCGTGCGAGCGATCGGGCATTTCAACCGGAGCGATTCGGGGAATTCATGCCGTTTCTCCTCGCTTTCTTCGTGCTCTTTTCCTCGGTGACGTTTGTCTATCAGCTCCTGCATCGCCGCGAATCGACTCTGTTGGAGTTGCTCTTCCTTTTCCTCAACGCTACTGCTGTCGTGGGCTACGGGGTGTTCTACATCACTGCCACATACAGCCGGGAGGCGGTCGCCGTGCTTACGCTCGGTCTCGCGATCTTTTATCTCCTCCACGCCGTGATCTTCCTACGGCGCAAAATACAGGATCGAGGTCTTCTCATGAGTTTTCTTGGCCTCGTGGTATTCTTTGTGGCGATCACCCTTCCCATCCTCTTCTCAAAGGGCTGGATTACGGTGAGTTGGTCTCTTCAGGCCTTTGTCATGCTCTGGATCGCTGCGAAGATGAAAAGCGAGTTTCTCCGGCAGCTCGCCTATCTGCTCTATCTCATCGTCCTGGCACGGTTTGCGATTTTCGATCTACACGATCAGTTCGACGGGCTCAGTCGCACTCTGCCGACCGGGCTCTACTGGATGGGACTGCTGGAAAGACTCGTCGTTTTTGGCATTCCCATCGTCTCCTTTTTTGCGGCTGGCTTTCTTTTTTCCAAAGAGCAGGGACCGAACGAGACCTTCGAGATCGGGGAGGAAAACGACATCAAACCATGGATCGGGCAGTCGGTCTTGTCACGAGTCTGTTTCTGGATTGTGGTCGTCCTGACATTTCTCTATCTAAATCTCGAAGTGCTCCACAGCATCGGGACCTTCTACCTGCCGTTGGTCCGTCCGGCACTTACGCTCGTCTGGATCGGGCTTGGTGCCCTCTTGCTCCGCGAGATGCTGGCGAATGATCAGTCCACCGTCAAAGTCGTCCTCCTCGTCCTGACCGGTGCGCTCGTGGTGAAGGCCTTCTTCTATGACATCTTCGTCTGGAAGCCGGGTTTCGATCTTGTCTTCCGTCAGAATGAAGCGATCTCGGGACTACTGATGCGGGTCATCGAGTACGGTGCGGTTGCTCTGTTCCTTTTTCTTGCCTCCCGTAGGTTGGTGCATCGCAATCGCTCCCTCGGGATCGCGACCACATTCGCCTATGGTGCGCTCGCGGCAGCGTTTGTATACTCCAGCCTCGAAGTCTGGACTGGGCTGAGCCATTTTTTGGAGCATTTTCGTATGGGCGGACTTTCGATCTACTGGTCGCTCTTTGCGCTCGCGCTTCTCCTCACGGGCATTCTCAAAGGCCGCGCGATCCTCCGCGGATTGGGATTGTTACTGCTCGGGGGCACGATTTTGAAAGTCTTTTTGATCGACCTTGCGGGACTCGATCAACTCTATCGCATCGTTGCGTTCCTCCTCCTCGGGATTGTCGTCCTCGTGGGATCTTTTCTCTACTTCAAGTTCTCCCACACCTTCGCAACCGGACACGAAAGCTTGCGAGATGATTCAAAACTGGTGTGAAATCCCAGTTCTGCACCCTCTTGGTACTTTGACGAAACAGGGTTACGAGTAAAGATGGGGATGGCACGTCGTTTTCGAGAATCAACACGGGCGAACTATGTTCTCCTCGTCGCAGGAATTGTTTTGTTCCTCTCGAGCAGTATTTATCTGACCGTTTTCCCCCTCGGATCCTCACAAGGAAGCAGATTCGGAAACGTGATCTACGAGGCGACCTCGGATTACGCGCAGATCCGAGTGCGCGAAAAAGGCACGGTTCGCAGCCTTCTCTTTTTGGATCGTCATGGTGTGGAACAATGTCAGTCATCGATCGACCTCGCCGCACCTGGGACGAGTCAATTGCGTTACGCAAAGGGCCTCTTCTCCTCGTTTCTTTTCCGTCACCCGCAGAAGCGAATCCTGATCGTCGGACTTGGTGCCGGAGGCATGGTGCGGTATTTAAATCACAATTTCCCCGAGATGATGGTGGAAGCAGTGGAGATCGACCCGGTCGTAGTGGCGGTCGCGGCCGAATATTTCCAAACGGTGCCAGGACCGAAGACGGTCCTGCACACTGCAGATGCATTTGCGTTCTTCAACGACGATCACGGACTCTACGATGCGATCTACATGGACGCCTTTTTGCGACCTCCAGCGGATGTGACTCTCGAGGAAAAGGCAAAGCGACTGAAAACCGAGGCGTTTTTGCACGAGCTGAAATCCCATCTCCTGCCGGGCGGGGTGATTGCTTTTAATCTCATCGAGTGGGAGGAGGGAACTCCGGACGATCTCGCTGCGATCCGAACGGTTTTTCCGGAAACGTATCTTTTTGGAGTTCCTCAAAGCGGGAATCTTGCAGTCATCGCAACGACCCGCGACCCAGCGCCGAGCAGAGAGGAATTAGCCGAAACAGCTGTTCTTCTAAATCGAAATGCTCCCGCTGATCTCGATTTTTCCGAGCTCGTGGAAAATCTGCGAGAATGACGGATTCGGTGCGGAAGCCCGGTAGACGGTCCCGCGCTTGAACCTCACGCGTTTCGCCGTATCCTCTGACTTCTTTCCGCTCCTGCAGTTCATGGATTCCCTCGAAAAAGCCCGCCGCGTCATCTCCCTCGAAATTGAGGAGCTGAACCGGCTCGTCGCACGCATCGACGAATCGTTTGTCGCTGCGGTGGAGATGCTGAAGGCGACCGTGACCGGGGGGGCAAAGATCATCATCGTCGGCGTCGGGAAGTCAGGAAATATAGGGAGCAAACTCGCGGCGACCTTAAACTCGACCGGAGCACCGGCGACAGTGTTGAATTGTCAGGATGCCATCCATGGAGATCTCGGCCTCGTGAATGCGGGCGATAGTGTCATTGCCCTGAGTTATTCCGGCGAGACGGCGGAGTTGCTCGCTCTGCTGCCGCATCTGAAACGCCGCCAAATTCGGCTCATTGCAATTACCGGAAAACCCGCTTCTACCTTGGGAAAGGCGGCGGACTGCGTCATCGACATTCATGTGAGTCGAGAAGCATGTCCTCTAAATCTCGCCCCTACCTCTTCGACCACGAATACATTGGTGATCGGGGATGCTCTCGCGATGGTCCTCCTCGAAGCACGCGGATTCACCAAAGAGCATTTTGCAGAGCTGCATCCGGGCGGTTCGCTGGGTCGGGCCTTGTTGATGCGGGCCGGGGACATCATGCGAACCGGAGACGATTTTGTCGTCGTTCAGCCCGATCAGTCTGTCATGGCAGTGATTTCTCGAATGACCTCCGCCCGCGCCGGGGCGGCCATCGTAGTCGACGAAGCGGGTGTGCTCGCTGGGATCTTCACCCAAGGTGACTTTGCACGAGCGTTTCAGTCGGGACGTCCGGACATCGGCAATGAGGCGGTCGGCGGGCTCATGACGCGCAATCCTATCTCTGTTCACGAAAGCAAGTTGGTCGGCGAGGTTCTCCGCATCCTCGAAGACAGCCGCATCGATGACCTGGTGGTCCTGAACGATGCGCGAGTCCCTCTCGGGATCATCGACACGCAGGATCTTACCAGGCTGCAAATCGTGTGATCTCTATGTCAGGCCCAGGTTGTGAGGAGAAACTCGGCGCCGTTGGGTTCGGCTTTTAGGGAATCTGCCTTTGCCAACGCGGGAACGAGGAAAAAGTCACCTTCGGTGAAAGTGGTTTCCCCGTCACTGATCGTTCCCGAGATCACAGTGATCACCGCAAAGCGGCCAATGGTTGTTGCCTGGAGGGATTCTCCAGAGGACATACGATGCTTTTCGAGCCGGAAATGTTCACACTCAGCGAGAAGAGTCCCTGTTTCGGGATCCATCTGCGGTTCGACATCGGTGAAGTCGATACACTGCAACGATTCTTTGATGTGAAGCTGGCGAGGTTCCCCATCGATTCCGAGTCGGTTCCAGTCGTAGACCCGATAGGTAGTGTCAGAGTTTTGCTGGATCTCGTAGATGAGGATTCCCCCGCCGATCGCATGAAGCCGACCGCTCGGGATGAAAATGTGCTGCCCTGTCTTCACGGGGATCGAGTGGACGCAGGCCTCTGCCGTTCCGTCTTCCAGGGCGGCACGTAGGACTGCCTCATTAACACCCTGGCGAACCCCCACGTAGAGCTCGGCCCCGGGTTCGGCATAGGCGATGTACCAGCACTCCGTTTTTGGTTCGCCTCCCAGTTTGCGGGCTTGGGCCAGAGGCGGATGCACCTGAATCGAGAGCTTCTCTTTAGCATCAAGGATTTTGAAAAGCAGAGGGAAGGTGTCTTCGTCTGGTGCGTTCTCCCCGAAGAGAAGAGGTCGTCTCTCCAGATCCGCCCAGAGCTGAGTGAGGGTCATTCCAGTGAGAGGACCTGAGATCACCATTGAGTCCGCCTCTGATCGCGCCGAGATCTCCCAGGATTCTCCGTAGGGACTTGACGAGTCCGGTAAAGGCCGTCGAAAGCGCTCTTCCAGCATTCGCCCCCCCCAAACTCGGGTTTGATAAATAGGTGCAAATCGAATAAATGAAGCCGTATAACTGGACATACTGCGGTAAAGTGAGGCAAAGATACTTTGCAGGAGCCGGTATTTCTAGCGTAACTTCATATCAATCGACCGATGAACCCGGAAATCAAAGAACGCCTCGACCGCTACATTCAGCAAAAAGGAATGCGCCGGACCGGTCAGCGAGACATCATCGTTGAAGCCGCCTTTTCGAACGATGACCATTTTACGGCGGAAGAGTTGTTCGCCAAAGCCCGCCGCCTCGACCCGAAGACCTCGCGAGCGACGCTCTATCGCACGATTGCATTGCTCGTTGAATGTAAGCTCCTTAAAGAAATTGATCTCGGGCGCGATGAGCGCGTTTACGATCCGAATTTCCTCGATTCCCCCGATCACAACCACTTGATTTGTGTCGATTGCGGCAAGGTCCTCGAATTCGAAGACGACAATACCGCCGCGCTGATCGATGCCATTACCCGTCGTCTCGGTTTCCGGCCATCTTCCAAATCCATGCGCATCGAGGCTTGTTGCGACCGTCTCAGGACCGAGGGTCGATGCGAAACACTCATCAAGATGAGACTGGAGAAGCAGGTCTGAGTCAAAAATCAGGCTTGATAAGAGGGCGTCTCCGAGCGAAGCAGACTCATGTGGAAAGGTAGATTTCAGACAGAGACTTCAAATCTAGTGCAGCGCTACGGCGAGTCGATTTCCTACGACTGGCGTCTCTACGCGTACGACATCGCAGGATCGATCGCGCATGCCGCCGCCCTCGTCGATGCGAACATTCTCACGAAGGCAGAGGAAAAGGCGATTGTGCGCGGACTGAACGAAATCAAACGAGAGATCGAAACGGGTGAATTCCGCTTTAAGACTAGCCTTGAAGATATTCACATGAATATCGAGCGGGCTCTGACCGACAAAATCGGAGCCCCTGGAGCAAAACTCCATACCGCCCGCAGCCGCAATGATCAGGTCGCACTCGACATTCGTCTCTTTTGCCGGGCGGAATCCCAAGCGATCTACCAGCGACTCACAACGCTGCAGAATGCGCTCCTCACTCTCGCGGTGAATCATCCAGAGGCTGTCGTTCCCGGCTACACGCACTTGCAGCGAGGCCAACCCGTCCTTTTTGCCCATCATCTTCTTGCCTACTTGGAAATGCTCGAGCGGGACAAACAGCGGGTGCGTGATTGTTACCAGCGCATCAATGTGATGCCTCTCGGTTCCGGCGCTCTCGCGGGTTCCACCATCGTGCTCAATCGGAAAATTGTTGCCGAAAAACTCGGGTTCCCTGCGATCACACAGAACAGCATGGATGCGGTGAGCGATCGGGATTTTGTGGCGGAGCTACTTTTTGTGATTTCTCTCGCGGGAGTTCATCTCTCGCGACTCAGTGAGGATGTCATTCTCTGGGCGACCGCCGAGTTTGGGTTCATCGAATTGAGCGACGCCCACACGACCGGTTCGAGCCTGATGCCGCAGAAAAAAAATCCCGACGTAGCCGAGCTCACGCGAGGGAAAACGGGGCGCCTCATCGGAAATCTCGTAGGTCTTCTCACGACGATCAAAGGATTACCGATGACCTACAATCGCGATTTGCAGGAGGACAAAGAACCCCTCTTTGACTCGATCGATCAGATCAAGCTCGCCCTCGAAGTCTTCGCCGAAATGATGATTGTCGCCAAGGTGCGCGAGGACCGCACTCTCGCCGCAACGAGCGACCCCTTTCTCCTCGCAACCGACCTGGCCGACTATCTCGTCCTGAAGGGCGTTCCCTTCCGTGATGCTCACGAAGTGATTGGGAAGCTCACCGCCTTCAGCTTGACCGAAAAACGAGGTTTCCCTGATCTCTCTCTGGAAGAATATCGCCAGTTTTCCCCTGTTTTTGAACCGGATCTTTTCAAAGTCCTCGATTTAAAAACAGCGCTCAAAGCTCGGAAAGCGATCGGGGCGCCGTCGCCCGCGAACGTGGGAGCACAGATTACCCGTTGGCAGAAGCGTCTGCACGCTGCGGCACCCTTTGCATAAAGTTTTTCCCAAAGTGAGACAGAATTCTCCCGGCCATTCGCTCTACCTAATGAAGGATGAGCGAAAACGAGAACAGTGAAAAAGACGACAAGGAGCTGGAAGCGCTCTTGCGTAGCCTTGTGCCGACAAAGCTCCCTGTCACCGTCCTTGCGAATCTCCACGACGCACTCGATGAGATCGAGACGGTCGAATTGAACGAAGGCTCTGCCGCCACCCGCCTCCCTTGGAGTCGGCTCGTCCCACTCTCACTGGCCTGCCTCGTGGCGATGTTCGGTTTCGGGTACTTCCGTTACGGGGACCGCCTTTTTCCGCAAGAACAACAAGCAGAAGTCGCCGCGAACGGATCTCTCGATACGCTCTCCGGCGAAAATTTTGTTCCCGTCTCGGCCCATGGTTATCTTCTCAACGCCTCCTCCGGGGGAGTCATCGAGACCGAAGATGGTCCGCAGGAGCGATTGAATCTTGAGTATCGCGATGCCTATCACTGGCACGACCCGGACACCGGCACCAACATCCGTTTTTTTCGGCCCCGCAGTGAGGAGGTGATCATCCCCCTGCAGACAGATTGAGTAATTTTCCCCAACCCTCCTCCCATATGCGTGCCTTCATTCCCACCTGTTCGATTCTGCTTCTCAGCTCCCTGATCCTCCCCGCGACCGCGCAGGAGGAAACACCGAAAGCCCCTCGAGAGGACCCGCCGGTGGAGCAGCGTGAGGCCACGCCCCGCCCCCCCCACCATGAGGGAGCGAGGAGCACCAAGTCGGAATCTTCACGAAACACGTTCCTGCGGCCCTGGGTGGGAGTCGCCACGTCCGGGATTGACGAGTCCCTACGCAGCCATCTTGAACTCGACGATGGGTTTGGCATCCAAGTGATCGAGGTGATAGAGGATTCTCCTGCCGGCAAGGCGGGGTTAAAACGAAGTGACATCATCACCTATTTTGAAGATCAACGACTCATCTCACCCGAGCATCTCTCACTCCTCGTGAGAACCTGCGCACCGGGTGATGTTGTGAGCCTGAAACTCATCCGAAAAGGTGCTGAAGAAACGGTCAAAATAACCTTGGCGGAGACTGATCCTGAGCATCTCGCCGTGTTGCACCCCCATTCCCGATCCGGTCTTCCACCTGAAAAGAACAATCCGAATTGGCAGGAATCCATGAGGCGGCAGCAGGACTACTGGCAAAACTGGATGAATGAAAATCGTCCCGAATGGCGCGGAAATCCCATGCGAAACCGGGATCCGAACGAAAATCAAAATCCGGGTGAGGAATCTCCACGGCAACCTCAGAGTGGTCGCCCTCCCTCTGTATCTGTGAGTCCTGGATTTCCCTTGCGTGTTTTTGGAGCGGAAGGAGTCCTGAAAATTGACAACAAGGAGGGCGAAGTCACTCTGACGGAAAAGGCAGGCGCACATCATATCAAAATCCAGGATGCCGCCGGAAAAGTGATCTACGACGGCCCCTATGATGCGGCGGAGGGGACAAAGTCGCTTCCAGAAGCAGCACGAGACCAGCTGGACATCATGAAATTGAAAAATTTTGACGTCCTGCTTCCACCGACTCCGGAAAAGGATCCCGAGGAAACGAGTTCTCCTGCCCGGGAAATGAAAGTGACTCCAGAAGAGAGCGAAGGCCCTCTCTGAGAACCAGCTTCAGAAATGAAGAGGCGGAGATTTCTCTTCCGCCTCTTCACCAACTCTGAACCAAACAAAAAAATCACTCTTTCGGAGGGTCGCCCGCCTCTTTTCCGGCAGCCCAGAGGATCGCGCGAGCGAGCATGCGAGTGAAAACAGGATCACCGAAGGTTTCATCCGAGTGGCCGTAGGTCGTGCCCACGACTCGGGTTCCGCCGAAATCATTTGCCCAGATCACTGGGTATTCCTGGCCATCCTTCTCGCTGACGGAACTGGCGAGCGCCGTTGCATTCGGCCAGAGTTTCTCGATGATGTAGAGCTCATCCATCGGCGTGACCCAATCGGTCGGAAACCCCTTCATGATGGGATGGGCACCTTCAATTACCGTTACCGGATAGCGGCTCTGATGATCGTGCCGACGGCTCGTTACTCCGAGAAATTCGCGCCAGTCATCGATCTCTGCGGAGCGGTAGGTATGCATCGCACAGTGAACCACGATCGCCGGAACTCCGCCGTGGTGAGCCGAAGTGATGCGGCGGATGTATTCCGGATCCACCGTATCAGCAAAACATTCGTTGTGAATGACCACGTCATACGGTTTTGCCCAATCTGGATCATTGTAGAGAGAAATCTGAGCATCCGTCCCGTTTCCACCCGCTTTTACGATCTCAAAATCAACATTCGCGACTGCCTGTACCGCAGAACCCAGCGCATAGGTCTGGTAAAGGTAATTGTGGCAGCAGCCGCCGGTGATGATGAGGGCCTTGATCGGATCGCCGGAGTAAAACTCCTTTTTCGGATTCTCTTTCTTTTTACTCTTTCCCTTCTGGTTCTGCGCCATCACCAACCCAGTCGCGAAGACCGCAAGGATGAGAATGAGGAAGGTGGGATAGCGGTGTTTCATGGAAGAGTCGGTTGTTATAGCAGAAGTCGAATCCGGAGGCTATGGCCTGATCAGGGCAGAAATTTTACTTCTTCCAAGGAGATCGAAAAGAGGGAACGATCGGGGAGGTACGGCGGTGCTAGAATTCTTGAGTTCACTGAGGTAAACACAAACACCGTCCTCGTAGCGAAAAGAATCGATTCTGCTTCTTTTTTCAACAGATATGCAGGGAAATTAGATCGGCAGAACTTCGGTCTCGACCTAGGGCCAAAATGACTGTCTCTTGATCATCACCTCCCCATATCAATGACTACGGAACAACTGGACCACTACCGGAAAGCGCTTGAAACGCAACTTGCCAAACTCAATGAAGCGTCTCAGACGCACGAATCGGATTTAGGTGATAGCTATACCAGCAAGGATTTTGTAGGGCCTGACCGGGCGTCGGATCTGGAGAGCCTGGAAGTCGATGCCTCTGTCGCTCAAAGCGAGTATAAGCTGGCGCTGAAAATCTCCCATGCCCTCGAGCGAATCGAACTCGGTACCTACGGTGATTGCGAATCCTGCGGTGTCGCGATTCCCTCTGCGAGGCTGGACGCAAAACCGAGCGTTTCCCTCTGCCTGAGTTGCCAAGAAGTCCACGAGACAGAAATGTGAGAGAGGAGCAGTCCCTGCTTGTTTTCCCGGCGCGAGAGGCATGCCAACAGTTCGAGCCGGAACCCAGATCATGACACGCGATGACTCCCTCCCCCTCGCCCGGAAACTCCGCCAGGAAATCCTTTTTGCGCGCGAGCGTGTTTATCATTTTGGGCAACCTACGCCGCTGGAAACACTCACTCTCTCCAATGGTCAGCAGATTTGGGTAAAACGTGAGGATCTCTCCACGATCAAAGCCTACAAGTGGCGTGGAGCTGCGAACCGGATGGCAGCTCTCACTGAAGCGGAAGTCGGGCGCGGAGTTGTCACTGCATCCGCCGGGAACCATGCACAGGGAGTCGCGCTCGCTGCGAAACAACTCGGCATTCAGGCCCGCATCTACATGCCTCGCTCGACCCCACAGGTGAAGCAGAACGCCGTCCTGACCCACGGAGCGGAATACGTTTCCATCCACCTTTCCGGAGACAGTTATGACGAGGCCGTGCAGGCGGCCCGCGCCGATGAGGTCGAGAGTGGAGCTGTCTACATTCACGCCTACGACGATCTCCAAGTCATGGCCGGTCAGGGGACGCTCGCGGATGAGGTCGTTCTCTCTGGCGAAGGTCCCTTTGATATCGCTTATCTCCAGATCGGTGGCGGCGGAATGGCGGCAGGCGTTTCGACTTGGCTGAAGACCTACTGGCCGGAGATCGAAATCGTCGGTGTCGAGGGCGAGGGCCAGGCATCCATGAAGGCAGCGATCGCGGCGGGGAAACCGGTGCCGCTTTCGGAGGTCGATCTCTTTTGCGACGGCACAGCCGTCCGCCAAGCGGGAGCACTTCCTTTCGAGATTTGTCAGGACAGTCTCGATCGGATCGTCACAGTCAGCAACGCCCAGGTGACTCGTGCCATCCGTACCTTGTGGGAGGGATTGCGCTGTGTTTCCGAGCCATCGGGAGCCATGGGTCTTGCCGCCGCCCTTGCAGAAAAAGAATCCCTCACGGGAAAAAGGGTTCTCGTCGTCCTTTGCGGAGCGAACATCGATTTCCTCCAACTCGGACGCATCGCCCAATCCGAAGGGTCCACGATCCGCCACAGCCGCACTCTCCGTATCCGCATGCCAGAGATACCTGGGGCGATGCTTGCACTCATGGAAAACAGTTTCACTGGGATCGATATCACTGATTTCCAATATGGGAAAACGGATGAATCCGCCGCTTGGCCGGCTTTTACACTCTCGTCGGATCACCCATCAACGCTCGCGGCGGTGACAGACAAACTCGATGCCAGTGGACTCCCTTGGGAGGACATCACTGGAGGTACTGACATTGCCTTCCGAGCGATCCCTTTTCGGGGAGATCTGCTGTCCCATCCGGCATTTTTGCGCTTGGATTTTTATGAGAGGACCGGTGCCCTCCATGACTTCCTTGCGAAACAACTCTCGGGAAATGCGAACCTCGTATATTTCAATTACCGACATTCCGGAGAGCGGATCGGACGTGCTCTCATCGGTCTGGATTTCCCTTCCCTCGAAGAGCGGGACGCGTTTCTGAAGACGATTCCGCCGCAGGGCGAAGGCTACCGCTTGTGCAAAGCACTCGATTCACAAACTTCCGTAAGGATCAGCAGCGCCGCGCGATAATCCAAGTTTTCTATTCCAATATGAACATCGGCATCATTCTCAACGGCGTCACTGGACGCATGGGTACCAATCAGCATCTCGTGCGCTCGATCCTTGCGATTCGGGAGCAGGGAGGGATTCGGATTTCTCCGGACGAAGTCATCCAGGTTGATCCCATTCTCACTGGTCGCAGTGAAAACAAGCTCCGTGAACTGGCGGAAAAATACGGTGTGGAGCGGTTCACGACCGATCTCGAGGCAGCTCTCGCCGACGACTACAACCAAGTCTTTTTCGATGCAAGTAGCACCCTGCACCGGGCACGTTTTGTGGAAATGGCAGTCAAAGCCGGGAAAGCAATCTATTGCGAAAAACCCACTGCCGTGGAAACTGCCGAGGCAGTGCGATTAGCGGAACTTTGCCGCGAAGCCGGAGTGAAGAACGGAGTCGTTCAGGACAAGCTTTGGCTCCCTGGAATCCGGAAGCTAAAAATGCTGATCGATCAGGGGTTTTTCGGCCGCATTCTCTCGGTTCGAGGCGAATTCGGATACTGGGTCTTCACCGGACACGATGCCGACCAGCCGATCCAGCGTCCAAGTTGGAACTATCGCAAGGAAGATGGAGGCGGCATCATCATCGATATGCTCTGCCACTGGCGTTACCTCGTTGATCATACCTTTGGAAAGATCGAAAGCGTTTCCTGCCTCGGGGCTACTCACATTCCCGAGCGCATCGACGAGAGCGGAAACCCGTACGAATGCACCGCCGACGACAGTTGCTACGCTACCTTCCAACTGGAAAACGGAATCGTCTGTCAGTTCAACAGCTCCTGGGATGTACGCGTGCGCCGCGATGATCTTTTTGTGATGAACGTGGATGGAACTCACGGCTCCGCTGTCGTGGGACTACGTAAATGCTGGGTTCAGTCACTCGGTGCCACTCCGAAGCCGGTCTGGAATCCGGACATCGATCAGCCCATCAATTTTTACGAAGGCTGGCAGGAGGTCCCTGACGCGACGACCTACGATAATGCGTTCAAGATTCAGTGGGAACTCTTCCTGCGTCACGTCGTTCTCGACGAACCCTACCATTTTGATCTTATGGAAGGCGCAAAGGGTGTTCAGCTCGCCGAAGCCGGAATCCGGAGTTGGGAGGAGCGGAAATGGGTGGAGCTGGAACCGCTTGAATAGGACGAGAACCCCCACCGATCACAATCCTCCAAAACGGCGCTGCCTCTGCTGATAGTCGGCGATCGCCGATTCGAGATGTTCGCGGCGGAAGTCGGGCCAGAACGTCGGACTGATGACCATTTCCGCGTAGCTGATCTGCCAAAGGAGAAAGTTGGAGACCCGGCATTCTCCGCTCGTGCGGATGAGAAGATCGGGGTCGGGAGTTCCGGCGGTGTAGAGATGATTCGCAAAAATCTCGTTTGTCAGATCCGACGGTTGCAAGGTCCCGGCCTTGGCCTCTTCCATCAGCTTCCGCGCCGCTTCGACGATCTCTTCTCGCGAACCGTAACTGAGCGCTACGATGAGGGTGAGTCCGTTGTTTGCCGCTGTTTTGGCAATGGATTCGTGGAGCTGTTTCTGATTCCGCCTCGGAAGACGCTCGAGCTGTCCAATCACCTGAAGCCGGATGTTATTCTTCATCAGGCTGGGCGTCTTTTCCTTCAAAAAATGCGCGAGCAGGCCCATCAGAGCAGTTACTTCCGCTTCGGGGCGCTTCCAGTTTTCGGAGCTAAAAGCGTAGAGGGTCAGATACTGCACCCCAAGGTCGCCGCAAGCCTTGAGACACTCTTCGACAGAGTCCGCTCCGGCACGGTGTCCGTCCCGTCGCGGTAGGCTGCGGGCTTTCGCCCATCGTCCATTGCCATCCATGATGATGGCGATGTGCTGCGGGATCGCTTTTTCGGGATCGAGCGCAGGCATTCTGTGGATAGTGCCCTTGGCCCTTAGCGAATGATGGTTTGATCCCGCGAAGGACCGACCCCGACCATGGATACCGGAGTTTCCGTCTCCTTCTCGATCCGAGCGAGGTAGGCCTGTGCGTTTGCCGGGAGATCCTCGTAGCGGGTCACGGCGGTGGTGTCACACTGCCAGCCGGGCATCATTTCATAGACGGGTTTTACGCGGAGAAAATCTTTTGCGGAAGCGGGAGGGAGATGAAGTGTTTTCCCGTCGAGTTCGTAGTGCGTGCAGATCGGAATCTCGGCGCAATCATCGAGACCGTCGAGGATCGTGATCGCGAGTTCGTCGAACCCGTTCACCATCGCGGCGTAGCGCACGAGGACGAGGTCGAGCCAGCCGCAACGTCGTTTGCGCCCCGTGGTCGCTCCAAATTCCCGGCCCATTTTGTGAAAACGATCCGCGAGCGTGTCATTCTGGGTCGGGAAAGGTCCCTCTCCGACACGAGTGGTGTAGGCTTTGGTCACTCCGACGACACAGTCGATCTTCTGTGGCGGCACACCCGAGCCGGTACAGGCCCCGCCCGAAGTGGTATTGGAAGAAGTGACGTAAGGGTAGGTGCCTTGATCGATGTCGAGATAAGTGCCCTGAGCTCCCTCAAACAGGAGCGATTTCCCATTCTTCATTTCTCGGTGGAGGATCTCCACGGTGTCGGCGCAATACGGCGCGAGACGCTCGGCGGCGGCGAGGAGTTCGCCCCCGGTGGCCTCGGCATCGAGTTTTTCCATGCCGACAGATTCAAAGAGCACGTTGCACTCTGCCACACGGGCGTAGAGGCGTTCGATAAAGGAGACCGGGTCTCCGACGAGATCGTGAAGACGAAAACCGATCCGGTCGATCTTGTCGCCGTAGGTAGGGCCGATGCCTCTCTTCGTTGTTCCGATTTTTCCGTCTCCGCGACTGGCTTCCCGGTAGGCATCCATCTCCCGATGAAAGGGCATCACGAGATGGGCACGATTGGAAATGCGGAGATTTTCTGGGGAGACCGCGATCCCTTGTCCGATGAGGCCATCGATCTCCTTGAGCAGCGCAATCGGATCCATGACCACTCCGTTCCCGATTACACAAAGTTTCCCAGGCCAGAGAATGCCGGAGGGGATGAGGTGCAGAATGTACTGCACACCTTCACTGATGACAGTGTGTCCGGCATTGTTTCCTCCTTGGGGGCGGACCACCACATCGGATTTCTCTGTGAGAAGATCGACGATCTTCCCTTTTCCTTCATCGCCCCATTGGGCGCCGATCACGATGGTATTTGACATGAGAAATCAGGTTTCAGTCCAGGAGACGGCCCTTAGGCCTTTCAAAATTTAAGAAAACCGCACTTTCGGGGCGGAAAGACGGGAACAGGGGAACAGGAGCGATACGTTCAGGGAACCGGTTTTGGAATGAGGCGAATCAGGCCGCTTCCATCATTACAGAAAGCACCACGAGAGCGATGGCCGCGAGGATCGCCAGCACACCGAGGATCATTGCGATTTGCCCAAAGGTATTCTTTTTCACTACCTTCTCGATCGGGGAAAGATCTCTGAAATCGACCGGACGGTTGGAGACCTCTGCGATATCGGCGATGTGACCACTCGCGTAGCCGCTACCGCCAGAGGAGGAGGCGAAGGCTTCACTGGCATCGGCCTGGGAATCATCTTGAAAGACTGCCCCCACACTACCGAAGCTAATTCGGGAACCGTTGCTGAGGACACCTTCCGAGATCGCATCCCCGTTGAGAAAAGTGCCGTTGGTCGATCCGAGGTCTTGCACCTGATACGTCCCCCCGGTGTTGTAAATGATCGCGTGAGACCCAGACATGGAGACATGATCGAGCACGATGTCGTTGTCGGGGCCTCGTCCGATCGAGACTTGCTCGTATCCGTCGAGCATTAGTTCAAGAGGTTCCTGATCGGGGACGTAGATGGTGATAGTTGCCATAGCGGGTTACTTTTACTACGGTTTAGCGGGATTGATCAATGAGATTAGCAAATTCTTCAAAAAAGTACGAAGCATCGTTCGGTCCGGGTGCCGCCTCGGGATGATACTGAACCGAAAAAACCGGGTAATCGCGATGCCGCATGCCCTCGACGGTCCCGTCATTCAGGTTGAGATGAGTGACCTCGACATGAGCCGGGAGAGTATCTCCGTCAGCCGCAAACCCGTGATTTTGCGAAGTAATCGCGATCTTCCCCGATCGGAGATCTTTTACCGGATGATTTCCCCCGCGATGACCGAACTTCAGCTTGAAGGTCGTTCCGCCGAAAGAGTGAGCGAGAATCTGATGCCCCAGGCAGATCCCGAAAATGGGTTTCTTGCCGACGAACTGCTTGATCTCAGTATGGATGTAATCGAGCGCCGCCGGATCGCCGGGACCATTGGAGAGGAAGATCCCGTCGGGATTCCGTGCCAGAACCTCCGAAGCGGGGGTCCGGGAGTTGACCACTTCCACCTCAAAACCCTGCTGCCGCAGGCTGCGAAGAATATTCCGCTTGATCCCGAAATCGTAGGCTACGATACGATATTTCGGGTCACAGATCGGATGATATTGCTGTCCGTCGGTCTCTTCCAGCGGATCGTCCAGAGTAGGATTGACGATGGTCCAGCGACGACTTTCGACCCCCTGCGGGTCCCAGAGATAGGACTCCAGAGTGGTCACTTCTTTTACAAAATCAGAACCTTCCATCGACTCGGACTGCTGCGCAGCCGCCACCGCAGCATCAGCATCGAGCGACCCATCCGTGCAGAGGGTCGCCCTCATCGCCCCGGCGACCCGGAGACGTTTCGTGAGAGCACGGGTATCGATCCCCTCGATTCCGGGAACTCCCGCAGCCACTAGATACTCATGGAGCGGCATTTCGCTCCGCCAGTTGCTCGGGATGTCACAGAGTTCTTCGATGACAAAACCGCGCACATGAACAGAGCCGCTCTCGGCATCGGCTTTGCTGACCCCGTAATTCCCGATGAGCGGACAAGTCATCGTGACGATCTGTCCACGATAGGAAGGATCGGTCAGGATCTCCTGATACCCCGTCATCGAAGTATTAAAACAGATCTCGCCGGTCTGCGTAGACTCCGCCCCAAATGAAATGCCGTGGAAAACGGTTCCGTCCTCCAGAGCGAGTATTGCTTTTTTCCTTTCCCTCCCCATATCTGAGTCAGCCCTGCTGGAAAATGGGCCTTCGGAGGATGACAGAAAAGCGGTGGGTTTCAAATGGTTTGTCCAGAACCGCGCAACGTGATCTCCAATTTTCCCGGTTTGGGGGTTGATCGAGTCCGTATTTTTCCGATTCCGCTCGCCCGCCGACGGGTTGCTACCCTGTTTCCTCACCCATCGTACCCTCTTGCGTCCCTCACTCCTACCCGATTCAGCTGATGGAGTTGTTTCGGGTGCTGGTTATGCCGTGGGCGAGTTGCCGTCGAGGAAATGCGGGAAAATAGTGGGACGGAAATATCTGGGGGAAGAGTCGATTCCGGGACCCGATCCTTCGATCAGACGGAATGATTCACTTCGCTTGCAGGGTAATTTCGATCAATTTGTTGGCCACGATCTCGACCTCTTGCTCGACTTTTTTCTCCCCTTGCTCGCGGCGCACGATGATCTTTCCCGCAGGTACGTAGAACGTAGCCTCGCTCTCGTAGGAGAATCCTAGATCTTTCAACTCTCCTTCTCCATTCTCTGGCACACCGAAAATCGTCCAGAGACCTTCCCCCGAGGACTTCACTTTCAAGACTCCGGCATTCAGATTCACGGTGACGGAGGTCTCTTTGTTCGGGGTCACTGCCACTTCGACTTCAGCCATCGCAGAACCTCGCACAAGCTTGAGGAGGTATTTCCCTGCGGGGTTCCGGAACCGAGGTTCGTTCTCGTAGCTGAATCCTGCGTCTTTGCGATTTCCTTCGGGATCCTCGGTCGTCAGCAAATTCCATGCGAGAGATCCGGTGACGGGAGAACCGCCCTCTCCCATGATGGCATTTGCTTTGATGGTCCCGGCGGAGAGGATCAGATCCAACTCCTTCAATTTTCCGGATTCCATGATGACTTCCTGCTCCACTTTCACCTCTCCCCAGGTCACTCTCACGAGATAAGTCCCTGCGGGAATGCTGAGGGTGGGATTGGCGTCGTAAGAAAACGCCACATCTGCCCGATTTCCTTCTGAATCCGTTTCGCCGAAGACATTCCATGCGAGATCCTCCGATAATGTGGGCGCTCCTGCGGCGGAACGGGCGCTCAAACGCAGGCTCCCAGCTCCGAGTGTAAGCGCAACATCGATCGTTTCCCCGGCAACCACGGTGACTTCCCGATTCGCTCTGGCGCTCCCATGAGCGACGGTGAGCAGATACGTTCCCGCTGGTAGAGACAGGGTCGGTTGTGCATCGTAGCTGATTGCGACGGACTTGCGATTCCCCTCCGCGTCGGCTTCTCCGAGCACTTCCCAGGCTAGGTCTGTTTCCAGCGGAGTTCCTCCCGCCTCCATGGAAGCCGCCGCCTTGATTTTTCCGCTCTCCAGCGAAATCACGACTTCGGTTTGTTCGCCCGCTTTCACTTCGACCTCCGCTTGGCCAGTGGCATCACCAAAGCTCACTCGAACGAGGTATTTCCCAGCCGGGATCGTGAGGGTGGGATTGGCATCGTAGCTGATGGCGACGGACTTGCGATCGCCCTCTGCATCGGGTGGGCCGAGGATGTCCCAGGCAAGATCTTTGGTCAAGGCCGGTTCGCCGACTTTTGCAGTGGCCGAGAGCTTCAGCGAACCGCTTCCCAGGATCAGGTTCACTTCGAGGGGAGCGCCTTCGCCCACGGTGACTTCCTTCTCGGCCACGGCACTGCCACGTTCTGCTCGAAGAAGGTAGGTTCCCGGATCGACCCGTAGGAAGGGTTTACCGTCATAACTGAAGGCGACCTGCGTCCGCTCTCCCGAGGAATTCGCTACCCCCAAAAGTGTCCAAGCGACTCCCGAGGCAAAGGCGACCCCGCCTTCTTTTTCGTAAGCGACCGCTTTGAGGCCTGTCTCGGTAAAAATTACTTCATAGGTCGCGGTCTTCCCGCTGCCTACTTCGGCTTCGATTTTCACCTTTTTGCCGTCCCGTTCTGCAGTAACAACGAACTGACCTGCCTCTTCGAGTTCCACGGACCAGCGCCCGCCGGAACCCGAGGCAAGTTCGGCTCCCTGGGGAGTTCGCACTTGGAAGGAAACTCCATCGATGATCTCTCCCCCTGAGGCGAGTTTCGGTTCTACGACGAGGATGGAGGACGGTTTCATGACCTGCTTGACCGCCTCCTGAAGTGCATTCGTGAGACTGTCTGCATTGTTGGCCGACAGATAGAGGCCGCCGGTCTGCTTGGCGAGACACTCCAAACCACTGGACTGACCGGACTTGATGTCAAATCCGACGACATGACAGGTGAAATCAATCCCAGTCGCCTCCAGTTCTAACGCCGCCGCGCACGGGTCCATGTCACAGGTCTCTTCTCCGTCGCTGACGAGGATGACCGAGGCTTTTGATTCGGTGTATTTCAAAAAACCAGCTGCTTGGATCACCGACGCAGTCAGCGGGGTTTTTCCGATTGGTTTCAATTTCGAGATCGCGGAAAGGATCCTCACCGAAGTAGCGGCGGCAGGAGGAACAAGAAGTTCAATGTCCTCACAATCGCCTTTCCGTCGGTGTCCATAGGCCATCAGACCCAACTCAACCTCAGGGGCGATCCCAGAAACGATTCCCGAGACGACTTCCTTGGCGATGTCGATTTTCGCTCGGCCCTCTACCTCTCCAGCCATACTCCCGGAAGCATCAAAAACAATGATGACTCGCGCGGGCTCCGCAACCGTCTGCGCGTGGACAGAGGGGAGTAGAAGTGAACAGAGCAGACCCAGAAGCAGTAATTTCAAAGGTTGTTTTTTCATAAGCAGAATGACTGACCCAAAGGCAGCTCCTACTACGCAGCTTCCTTCTCGCCGCCTTCGGCGGGATTTTTGTCTTCGAGCACTTCCGGCTCCCGCTTCCCTTCGACGACTTCGCGATCGACGATGACACGGGTGTAACCTTCATTGCTGGGAGCTTCGTACATGACCTCCAGCATCAATTTTTCGAAAATCGAGCGCAGGGCACGAGCTCCGGTGCCACGGCCCATCGCTTCTTCGGCGAGGGCCTCGAGTCCGTCGGTGGTGATCTCGAGATTGACTCCGTCCATCGCGAGCAGCTTACTGTATTGCTTCACCATCGCATTTTTCGGTTCGGTGAGGACTTCGATGAGTTCCTCACGCTTGAGCGGGCGCAGGGTCGAGACCACCGGGAGACGACCGACAAATTCGGGGATGAGCCCAAACCCATGCAAGTCTTCGGGCGAAACATTGCGAAGCTGGCGCTCGATGTCCGTCTCGCTCGCGATCTTGGTGATTTCATCCCCAAATCCGAGGACTTTTTTCCCGAGGCGACGACCCACGATTTCTTCGAGGCCGACAAATGCTCCGCCACAAATGAAAAGGATGCGCTCAGTGTTGACCTGAATGTATTCCTGCTGGGGATGCTTGCGACCTCCTTGCGGCGGGACGTTACAAACGGTGCCTTCGAGCATTTTCAAAAGAGCCTGCTGGACGCCTTCTCCCGACACGTCGCGGGTGATGCTGACATTTTCGGTCTTCCGGCCGATTTTATCGATTTCATCAATGTAGATGATGCCCATCTCGGCGCGTTTTACGTCGTAATCTGCTGATTGGAGGAGGCGTAGGATGATATTCTCGACATCTTCGCCCACGTAGCCGGCCTCGGTCAGAGTCGTCGCATCGGCGATGCAGAACGGCACGTTGAGGAGTTTTGCGAGCGTCTTCGCGAGGAGCGTTTTCCCTGATCCGGTCGGCCCGATCAGGAGGATGTTGCTCTTCTCAATTTCGACGTCTTCGAACTTTGAAAACTTGTTGTGTGCTCGCACTTTTGCCGGGGCGGAGAACTGCTGGAGGCGCTTGTAATGATTGTGCACTGCGACAGCAAGCACCTTTTTTGCATGCTCTTGCCCGATCACGTACTGATTCAAGTTTGCAAGCAGGTCCTTGGGTTTCGGCACACTGAGTTCGGTCGAGATTTCCTCTTCCTCCTCATGCAGCTCCTTTTCGAGGATACCGCGACACACGTTGATGCAACCGTCACAAATGTAGACCCCGGGACCGGCGATCAATTTTTTGACTTCTGCATGGCTCTTTCCGCAGAAGGAACACATCGTGAGATTAGAAGCTCTTGCCATGTCTGAAAAGTAAGTGGGATCAATGGATCTCCGGAACGGATCGCCAAAGAATCTACTCTATCCAAACCCGCTTGAAAAGCGAGCCAGAATTTAAATTTTCACAATTACAAAGTTTGTTTGAGTAAATCAACGATTTCAGTGATGCGATCAATGGTTTGATCGGCCTCGACTTTGATCGGTTTTTCTCCGCGGATCCGAATCGTTCCTGCGAGCCCGGCTGCTTTTCCCATCTCGATATCCCGATCTGCATCACCGATGAGGTACGACTTTTGCAAATCGATGGAAAACCGCTCTGCGGCGGTAAAAATCATTTCTGGATCGGGTTTGGGCCGGTGGGGGCAGTTCGGCGTACCGGTGTATGCATAAATCGCATCAAAACCGACTCCCGAGGCGGCGAGGGTTTCGCCGAGGAACGCATGGATCCCGTCGAGATCTTCCTGCGACATCTCACTTTTCCCGACGCCCTTTTGGCTCGTGACAATGATCGCGAGGATGCCCCGCTCTTTTAGGAATGCGAGTGCCTCGACGATCCCTGGATTTAGGTGAAATTGATCACGATTTAACACGTATCCCTCTCCTGGGGAGCGATTCACGACTCCATCCCGGTCAAAAAACACGGCTCGGACTGGTGGGTGAGATCCTGTCATGACTTCCCCGGAAAAGGAAGGGCGTAGGACTTCACCATGGTCGAATCGGTGGTGAAGGTAATGTGATGGAAAGGAACGGGAACGCCGGAGAGGAAATCGCAGAAGTCATCCTCTGGACCGGAGGTAAATTCACAGGCAGGGCTGGAGACCCCGGACTGGAAAACCCCGTCCTGATAGAGCTGCAGCCCACGATGGAGATGGCCGGTAAAGACCCCACGAAGTTGGTTGCCGCACTGGGAGGCAAGCGCGACGCGAAACGCTGCCCCATTTTTCAAAAGAAGATGTTCGTCGATCCAGGCGGAACCGATCGGGCTGAGCGGGTAATGAAGGAATATCGCGACGGGGCGGGAACCGGAGATCTCGCGAAAGACCGCCTGAATTTGATCGTCCGAGAGTTGCCCATGAGGCCCGTCTTGCGGCGGGACTTTCCCATCCACGACAAAGAATTCCACGTCGTCGCATTTCCCGCCAGTGATGCGGTAGCAGAGACGCCCGTCCGCAGTGGGGACGAGAGACTGATGCGGACCAAAAGTGAGGGCTTCCCGCATCATCGAAACATCATCATGATTTCCCGTCGCAAAATAGATCGGGATGGTCAATTCGGAAAAGACCTCAGCGGCGAGTGCGTAGGCATCCGTATCCGGGTCATTTACCACATCCCCGGTGTGGATGATGAGATCTGGCTCAAAGGGCAGGGCATTGATCGCCGCGACTAAGGCGACGGAGCGCTCATAGACATTTGTCCCTCGAACGGTATGGAAACGGTCCGGACCAAAATGGGTATCGCTGATGTGAATGACTTCCAACACGACTGGGACGGCTCAATTTTTCGCGGGCAGAGTCTGATTCAGGAGCCATTCATACAACTCCGGGTTTTGATATGCTTCGGTCCATGAATTGTGACCCGCCTCGGGATAGACGGTTAGTTTTGTCTTCTGATTCCCTTTTTCCTGCAATTCTATGATCAAACGTGAAGATTCCTCCAGCGGTACAACGGTATCTTTGCCGCCATGAAACGCCCAGACCGGAAGGTCGAGGATAAATCTCATCTTGTAAGGAATGCCGCCGCCGCAGATGGGGACGATCGCGGCAAAGCGGTTCGGAGCCAGCGTTGCGAAGTGCCAAGTTCCATATCCGCCCATACTCAGGCCAGTGAGATAGATGCGAGAGGGATCGACGCGATAGGTTCGTTCGAGGTAGTCGATCAATTCCAGAACAGGCTGCTCGGTCCACCATTGATTCTCGGGACATTGGGGAGACGCGAGCAGAAACGGAAACTCGGCCCCTTCTCTGACGCGAGCGGGCGGTCCATGCAGAGCCACTTTTTCGAGGTCCGAACCCCGCTCGCCGGAGCCATGCAGGAACACGACAAGAGGCCATTTCTGATTCGGTTCTTTCTCATACCCCGGGGGCAAAGAGAGAAGAAAATCGAGGGAAAGCGTCTTTGTGACTTCTTCCCGGAAGGATTCCGAGGAGTCCTCTGCGGTGAGAGGGGTGGTGGCGACGAGAGCGATCACTCCCGATAGCACGAAAGATAGGGGGCTGTGCATCCCTGAGCGTAACATCTTGACCCGCCGCTGCCAGCGAAAAAATACTGGTGCTGTCAGGCAGGGACTTTCT
>JAGPCC010000307.1 GCA_018058245.1 Verrucomicrobiales bacterium | reverse complement strand
AGCCTGGCCTGAGTGATGCGCACATCCAAACTGGATTCCAATGCCTCTTTGATCAATTCATCCAACACCGGATCCTGAAATCGTGTCCACCACTGAGCGAGTCGACCGATGTCAAGCGATGCCAGCGACGATCCCGAGCCCTGCTGCCAGGAGCTAGGAACGACGAGACTGGACTCCTGCCGACTCGTCCAGGTACACGAAACAGTCGACAACATTGCTACCAGCATCGCCAGGCACGAAACAATTGGTGGATAATTTGAAGACGTCATGAAGGCAAGCCGATCACTCGGCACATCGCATTTACTCCAATCAACCTTTAGAAAAGGTGAAGATTTCGAGGGAATTGATCTGTTTCCCGTTATTTCGACGCACGATTAAATTAGAAAGGCATATCGCAGCCCGATCAGGAAAATCAGGACAAAAACGAAGGCCTTCAACTGTGCCTGAGGAAGACGATCCAGGGTCATCTTCCCGAGCCAAACAGCAAGGGCGGAGGTTGGCAGTGACCAAGCGACGAGCCGGAGGATTTCCGGATGAAACTCTCCGGCCTGATACATCAGGACATTCCTGACAAGTCCACCGAAAATGAAAACCGTCTGCAGCACGGCCACCGTCTCCACTTTTGACCATCGCATCGAATAAGCAAAAACGACCACCGGAGGACCGCCGACATTAAACGAGCCCGCGAGAATTCCTCCCAAAAATCCGAAGAGACCACCGCTCTTTTCGGGGAAATGGATTCGGATAAAACGCTTTTGCAAAAATTCGGTCACCGAGATGGCCATGAGAATGACACCGAGAAGCCGCACCACCCACTCCCCGTCGAGCGCCCGAAGACCATAGTATCCCAGTGGAATGCCGAGTCCCATGCCCAGACTAAGAGGGACCGCTCGACGCCAGGAAAAGCCGGAACGGTTTGCAAAAATAACAAAAAGATTCACAAAGAAACTCGCGATGGACACATAAATGATGGCGGAGCTCACCGGAAGGACAAGCGGGGCAAATGCCATACAGACGAGAGCCAGACCAAATCCCGTCGCAGACTGGAGATACGCCGCAGCAAAAAGAATCACCGCGACGATCAGGGGGGTGGCATCCATCACTTTGAGGCCCCGTCCACCTCAAGATTGAAAGCGGAAGGCTCCACCGGTGCGCCCTCCGGGGCTGCGCTCAGGTGATCATCGGGACGTCCACGTGACTGCGTGAGAAAGGAGATAATAGAATCTCGCAGGGGTTCCCCTCCCTGAGAGGAGGTAATCCGGCTGAGAGCAAATGGGAAACGATCCCCGTTCCCTGCATCCCCCATTGTCGTCCCGACAATCTCCCCCCGCCGCACCAGCCCTCCCGCAGGAACTCGCACCGAGGAGAGTGGGCCATAGACGCTTCCGATCATCTTCCCGTCAGGTCTCTCATGCAGCAAAATCACCTGATTTCCCTCGTGGGAGGTGCGCTGGCCCGCAAGAAGAACGAAACCTGCCGCGACCGCGTAGACAGGTTGTTTCCTTGATCCCCCGGACGAATCAATCCCCTCGTCTGCCAGCAAACCGTGTTCTGTCCCGATGGGGAAATCGAACTGTCCAGAAGTTGGGGCCAAGACCATTTCCATCGGAGAAAGCACCGCAAAGGCTGGGTCAAACACCGCCCTCGGCCCCGGTGCGAGCAGACCGAGACGGGCCATCGTTGCTTCCTCACTTCGCGCCCTAGAACCGTTTTCCTTCGTTCGAATCACCAGAAAAAGAACCATGCTGATGGCGGCAATCACCACAAAAAGCGGCAAAACAAAACGATGCCATTCGCGGAGATGCTGCTTGAGATCAAAATAGGGGGGAAGGCTCACGAGAAGGGAAATAGAGGGTACTCCATGCGATTTGGCAACGGCATCCCCCAAAAATGAGGTTACCGTCGGCGATTCCAAAGATGGAGAGAGATCCCGGACAGAAACGTCGCTTCCGAGTAGACGTCGCCTACGATGGCAGACCGTATTCGGGTTGGCAAAGCCAGCCAGATGACAACGGAGTGCAAGACTGGCTCCAGCGAGCAATCCGCTCGATCTGCCCCGAGATCGTATCCGTGCAGGGGTCAGGTAGAACCGACGCGGGAGTCTCTGCGACCTGCCAGGTCGCTCACTTTGACGCCCCGACGGCATGGCGCATGAACGGCGGGGAATGGCAGCGGGCCTTAAATACAAAACTGCCCCCGGCGATCCGGGTGCTGCGCTGCGGTGCAATCTCACCGACCTTTCACGCCCGATTTTCCGCACTGGAAAAGACCTACCACTATGCGATTGAGACCGGCGAGGTACTCCCCCCGCTTCGCCACGGACTGGCGTGGCATCAACGGGAACTCCTTGCAGATCAAGAACTGGAGGAAATCCTGCGCCTCTACCTCGGCACTCGGGATTTTGGTGCTTTTTCCGCAAAACGCCATGACGGAAGAGACGAAAGCCGCGATACGATGCGAACACTCAGTCTCGCAATGGCAGTCTCCGAAAGTCCGGAATCGATCACGATGCAGTTCCGGGGAAATGGATTTCTTTACAAAATGGTCCGTTTTCTTGTCGGATCTGCGGTGTATTGTGCAAAAGGTAGAATCTCCCCCGAGGAAATGAGCCGCCTCTTGGAAGGAAACACTGGGATCGCGAAAGCACCCTATTGTGCTCCTGCCGACGGTCTCACCCTCGTCGGAGTCCACTACGCCGAGGAATTCGAAATTTTCCAATGATCTACCCCCGCACCGCGACCTGAATTACTAAACATGGCCTTGTTTTTCAAAAAAGCCGGACTGGGGGAAAACCGTATCGAAAATTCGGGCCGATGGCCGGTGCGTCTGACCCAATTCCAATTGATCGACGACTACGAATTCCCCGCGACCAATTTTCCCGAGTTCTTTTTTGTTCAGGAAGGGAGCTTCCTCCACGAAACAGATGCGGGAACCCAGTCGATCCGCGAAGGCGCTGCGATCATGGTCAATCCGGGGCTCTCGCACACGATCAAGCAACCAGAAGACGTCGTCCTTTCCCGGATCCGCTTCCTCCCCGAGTGGCTAACACGCGAGTACGAGATCATCGCAAATTCACCCACGGTTCTCTCGCTCTTTTTTGACCAATCCTGGTTCCGCTATCCGCGCGATGAAAATCTCCACGTTTTCACGACTCGATCCGAAGGCGCTGCCCTGATCCGGGCTGAGCTGGAGTATCTCCGCAATCTCCTCAAAGAGCAACGACAGCTCGAACCGATCACCCGAGTTTCTCTTCTGAAATTAATGATGTTACTCGCCGATGAGCACCATCGTTTCTGGCGAGGAGTTTCCGAAGTCGAGATGCTGCCGGAATCCAAATACGCGCTCGATCAGATCGAGTCCTGCGTCCTCCGGGCCGAAGAATTTGATCCAGCGAAGATGTCCCGCGGAGGTTTCGAAAAACGGACCATCGAAAAATCCTTCGGCGCTCTCACCGGCATGACCCTCGGGGACTACGCCCGCCGACGAAGGGCCTTCCACGCGGCGGAACGACTTCTTTCCCGAGCGGACGAACCGAGACGCATTTCCAAAGAGCTCGGATATTCGACCACGGCAGAGTTCGGGAAACAGTTCGAATCCGTCTTCGATATCAGCCCTGCCGTCTATCGCCAGAAGTTCGGAGTCCCCCTTCGGGAAAAAACCGACCTCGCCTCAGAAAAAGAAGGAGCTTGATCAACCGCCCCGCGACATGTTCCTTGCGAGCTTTTTGACCGGTAATGAAATCCCCTGACGAACAGCTCCAGATCCTTACTCGCGGCACCGCCCGCATCCTCAGCGAAGCCGAACTCCTCCAAAAGCTCTCGCGAGGCACCCCTTTGCGGATCAAACTCGGAGTGGACCCAACCTCACCCGATTTGCATCTCGGCCACAGCGTAGTTCTCGAAAAATTGCGCCAGTTCCAGGAACTAGGGCACCAAGCCGTCCTCATCATCGGGGATTTCACGGCGCAGATCGGAGACCCGACCGGTCGCTCCAAGACCCGCCCCCCGCTCTCCCGCGAGGCCATCTTGGCCAATGCAGAAACCTACACCGAGCAGGCTTTCCGCATCCTTGACCGGGAAAATACGGAAGTCGTTTTCAACGGTGAGTGGTTCAACAAAATGACATTTTCCGACGTCATCCAACTCAATGCCCGGGTCACGATGCAGCAAATGTTGCAGCGCGAGGATTTCAAAAACCGCATTGCCAACGATCAGGAGGTCCGCCTCCACGAGATCCAGTATCCCATTGTTCAGGGTTGGGACTCGGTCGAAGTCCGGGCCGATGTCGAACTCGGCGGCACCGACCAACTCTTCAACATCCTCGTCGGTCGCGACATGCAGAAGGACCAGGGCATGGAACCCCAGGTCGTGATGTGCCTGCCGATCCTCGAAGGGCTCGACGGGGTTCAGAAGATGAGCAAAAGCCTCAACAACTACGTCGGCATCTCGGAGTCTCCCGGCGAGATGTTTGGTAAGCTCATGAGCATTTCCGATGAACTCATGGCCCGATACTCGGTTCTGCTTCTGGGTTCGGAGATCGACACGGCGCTTCATCCGATGGAGGCGAAAAAGTCTCTCGCTGCGGAGATTGTGGCACGTTATCACTCCGATGACGAAGCTGCCAGTGCCCGTGCCAACTGGGATGCGATGTTCAGCCGACGCGACCTCGACTCCGTTGAACTTCCGGAATTCACGCCGGGAGAACGCAGAGATCTCGTCGGAGTCGTTAGCGACATTTTTGAGAAAATTTTCGAGACTCCCAAGTCCGGTTCAGACATCCGCCGCCTCATTCAACAGGGCAGCGTTCAGCTCGACGGGGAAAAAATGACCGACCCAAAATCGGAACTCGACTGGACCACCGGTCAGGTCTTGAAACTCGATAAAAAGCGCAGTGTCCGGATCGGGTGAGTGAATGAGCATTGGCGGCGAGATTTGACCGAATTTCCATATCGGAGGAGCGAAAATGGTTTAAATTCGGGAAACCTGAAATGTCAATTTACCCGAAATATTCTCGAC
Organism: Verrucomicrobiales bacterium; assembly: GCA_018058245.1. Lineage (GTDB taxonomy): Bacteria > Verrucomicrobiota > Verrucomicrobiia > Verrucomicrobiales > DEV007 > Arctic95D-9. Next base: position 718 of record JAGPCC010000307.1, on the reverse strand, counting down.
GTCGATTTCTTGGCAATTCTCTTGTCGCCGGCGCATTGGGATCGGGGTTATTGCGCCCGTTTTCTGGTTCCGCGTCCGATCCTGCTGATCCTCTATGGGTACGACCGGGGGATGATCTCTATGCGAGCACGGCGGTCCCGTTCAACACCGAAATCCGAATTCGTCCGGGCTTGATTGCCGTCTGTGACTCTGTCGAAGCAGTCGGAACAGCGGTGCGCCATGCTGCGGAAAATGGGATGCCAATCGCCGTTCGGAGTGGAGGACACAGCTTTGTTGGTGACTCGCTAAACGCCGAGGGGATTGTGATCGATCTCTCGCAGATGGACTCCCAAACACTCGATCCCTCTGGAAACTACCTCGCGGGTCCAGGAGTGAAGCTGAAGGCAGCGTATGAATACTTACTGCCACGCCAACGATTGCTCCCAGCCGGTTCCTGTGGAGGAGTCGGTCTCGGTGGACTTACCCTCGGTGGTGGCTACGGTCTTTTTGCTCGGGAGTTCGGGTTGACATGCGATCATCTCGACGGCGTGACGATGGTGTCCGGTCGAGGGGAAATGATCGACTCGCGCGACGACCCCGATTTGTTATGGGCTTGTCGTGGTGGTGGCAACGGCAATTTCGGAGTGATCACGTCGCTTCGATTCCGCACACAGGCTGCCCCTCCGCAGCTGACTGCCCAACGATTTAAGGCCGCTCCGGCGAGTGATGCCGCGATGAT
>JAGPCC010000306.1 GCA_018058245.1 Verrucomicrobiales bacterium | reverse complement strand
TCTGGGGACCGTCCCAGACTGGCAAGTCCACTCTACTTTCAGGATACATCGACAAGCCGGACGACGACACCGGTATCGAGTCAGCCCTTACTTGGGACATCAACGGCCCCGCACGTTTTGTGGTGGGCCGTGACAAGTCGGAAAAGGTGACAGTTCTGAATCCGTTCAATTTTGGTTCGGACGCCTCTGGATGTGTTTCGCGGTTCACTTCGGCCGAGCAGGTTCCAGATCCCACGCATCCGGTGCAGATTGTGCTCGCCTCCGATATGCAGATCATGCATGCGCTGGCAGTGGGTTATCTCTCCGAATGCGAGCCGAGGAACGCCAAGGGAGAAGTGACGAGTTGGGATTCCGAGTCGATGAAGTCAGTGATCGAGCGCATGAAGCCGGTCGGCGCGATCAAGCCTCCCACTCGTGAAGGTTTCGAGTTCTTGCAAAGTCTCGCTGAAACCATCGACCTGCTAGTGATATCGGAGACCGTAATCCGGTATCCGAGCCTCAAGGCGAACTGGCATGGCATCCTTCGGCCCCAATTGCTTTGCGTCCCATGGTTTCAGTCTTCATCGGAGAATGCGGAGAAATTTGCCTTCGAGTTTCTCTGGGACAACTGGAAAAGCATCACAGACACCTATCGTCGCCTTTCCGGTAAACGACGAGAGTTACTGGCCCAGTGGGGGGATCGCGAGATCCGATGCTCCTACCGGGTAGCCTCCTTGTTTTTGGACATCGATGCATTCAAGAAATCTTCAGAGAATCCTTCCGTTCGGGCGGAGGTGGAGTCCCTCCGCTTTCGGATCGATGGAAATGCGGTGCTTCTTGATGTTGGCGGACCTGGAAGCCCGTTGGTCTCGGGTCAGGATGATTTCGGCCTTACTCAGGGGTTGGTCTGGGAGCTTCATTTCACTTTGCGGAGTTCCGTTCTCGCCCAGCGAGCGCCGGGACTGGATGCCTATTTCAAGGTGGGCGACCTCATGGATTTTCCCGGAGTGGCAAACGACTACGGTAGCGCAGAGCGTCACGACGATCACAAGGTCGGGACAGACCTGCGTATTGCGCTGACTGAGGTGCTGAAGCGGGGGAAAACGGCTTCGATTGTGGTGACCCGTGCCCGCGACCGTGATATTGACGGGTTTTCACTCCTGATGCGGCTCGGTCAGTTCCCCGCACAACCGAGACAGCTGGTGGCCGGAATCACAAGTTGGTTGGAAGCGTACGGCCACCCCGTCCCTCCGCAGGGAAAACCGATGCCCATCAACCTAGTGATGACTTTCTGTGCCAAATTGATCAATCAGGTCATCCAATCCGGCACCCGGCAAGGCCTGCAGCCTTGTTTCGAGCAACAGAAGGGGCTCGGGTGGCTTGCGGACCCGAAGACGATCAATCCAGTTGCCACAAATTACCCACAGTTCAACGAATGCACTTTGGCCGGTAGCCCCGCAGAGCAGCAACAAGCGTTGGAGTCCATCCTGGCCGACCCGGCGTTCGGAGATCGCTTTGGCGATAGTTCGGAGTCGTTTCGCCAGATGTTCGAGAACGGGGGGATGGATTATTTTTTCGCCCAGTTGAGGCGACAAGCGGAAGCGTCTCGGCGGAAAGAGATCTTGGCCGAAAGATTGAGCAAAGCCTCGGGAGATCTCCAAGAGGTTGTTCAGAAGGCTCTACCCGGCGAGAGCAGCGCTCACGAAGAGCGCAATCGTGCCATCGAAAATTGGGTGACGACAATCCAACAAAAAGTTCGCCAACCCCGGCGCGAAGACGACATGGTGGACCCGATCACCCGCCTCAGCGCTGGGTTGCGGGCGTTTTTGAAGTTCAGTTCCGAGGAACTGGATGACATTCCCGTCAAGGCGATTGCTTCCCGCACTCCAATTCGATCTTTTGTGGAGCGACAGATGCGCAATTGGCAATCACGTCGGGGAGAGTGGCTGCACCTTGACCGTATTGGGATCTCGGACGGGTCTGAGGCGCAGAAACTTCTCGGTTATCTGATCGAGGCGGCGGACTTGGCAATGGTCGAGCAGTTTTTCAAAGACGAATTGGGCGAGCTGACCTCCCGGTCGGATTGCAAACAGGCCCGACGCTACCTGGCCCACGCCCTTTCCAAAAGCCTCCTGAACGGTGCTTCGGACCGTGAAACGCACCGCGATCTTGAGGAGGCCGGAACTCTGATGGAGCGCTTTTCCGTTGCCGAGGAAAAACAGGACGCCACGCCGGAGTCGTCACCTCATTACGTTGCGGTGATCGGTCCGTTTCTCCAGACCTTGGAGTCCATCAAGTCGAAGAAGACCGATGATCGTCCCGACCAACCCGGTGATGGTGAGATAGTCGCTATTTCCAAGATGCCTTGATTCCCGAATTTATCATGGATATTCCACAGATTTTCATCTTTCCCAACAGCGGCCACCATTATTCCTTTGTGCCGATCACGAAGGAGGTTTTAGCCAAAAACCCCAAGTTGAAGCGGCTTTGCGACGAGGGCAAGCAAGCGTGGCGTCCTGTGAACCATCACTGGATTCGCGGGCGCTTCGCAAGCAAGGACAGCATCCCTGGGCTCTGGATCGCGATCGAGAGCAATCTCGGCACCATCAAGCGAGGGTCGATCTATGAACCCAGGCACGAAGTTCCGACCGGTGACCGTGAGAATCCCACTCCCTATGCGACGACGAACAGCACCCGTCTGCCCAAGGAGGAACACATCATCGAAATCAAGATGCCCATCGATGGCATTGTTGTCGAGGTGGTTTCCTTTCAAGTTGTCTGGAAAGAGCCGGCGGGAACCGAACCGATCAATGTGGATCTCGTTGTTGACTTCGGGAACACCCGTACCGTTGCCCTCGCCCTTGAGGACGTAGCCAGCCAAAGCGGCAAGCTCACGGCGGTATGCCGTCCCATCCGATTCTTGAAATCGGGTTGGAATTACGAGGAGTTGAAAGGGGCGGACAAGGCCAAGGATACCAGCCAGATCATCGACTCCTGGTTCGTCCTACACGAGACCATGTTCTCGGATGTGGAGCCTCCTTCCTCCAACTTCACTCCCGTGGTCGAGATCGAGGAGGAATTGACCGAGGAAAAGGGCGGAATCTTTAAGCGGGAGACTAATCAGTCTCACTATTTTGCGACCTCGCGGGTTCCACAGATGTTCGTGGAGTTGTCGCCCGTGGTGATGGGGGATGCGGCACGCGACATCCTCGCGACGATCAATTTGCGTGATGGCGGCAACTATACCATGAGTTCGCCGAAGCGATATGCTTGGGATCGGGACCCGGTCGCCCGGGACGGAACCGCTTGCTGGACCATGGTCCTCAATCGATGGAACCCGGAGGCCAAGTCGAACCAGCGTTTGCCGCGCTTGGGAGGATCGCTTTTCCGCTTCCTTCCGCTTGATGGCAGGGATTGGGATATCAAGACGCCTCCGAACGAGGAGATGGATTCGGCGCGCCGCCCGCGTCCGCGACCGGAGCAGCCCTCCTACCCGCGAGGGGACGCGATGGTCTGGGCGGCGTTAAACATTTTGGAGGTGGCCTACCGGCAGATCACTTCGGAAGAGTGGGGTAGCGGCAACCAGGGTTTCATTCCCCGGCAACTCCGGAGTGTTCTCGTGACTTTTCCATCGGGCTGGAGCGAACCGGAGCGGGAATCCTACCGCAGTCGCTGGGAGCGGGCGATCGACATATTCACCCTCTCTCGCTTGGAATCCCGCGACCCTGCCAGCAAAGGCGGCAATCGTCCCGAATTGGTCATGGATCTGGACGAGGCCGTGGCAAGTCAACTCCCTTTTGTTTACTCGGAGATCCGCCGCATGGGCGATGTCGGGGAGAATTGGATCGAGCTCGTCGGTCGCAAGGGGGCCGACGGACCGGCGAAGACCCGCATTATGACGATTGATATAGGTGGCGGGACCACCGATATCGCGGTTGTGGAGTATGCCGATTTTCTGGAGGGAGAAGGAGTGAACTTGGATGCCGGTCTCTTGTTCCGCGACTGCTTCTCCACGGCCGGGGACGCTATCGCGAAAGAGATCATCGAAAGCGTACTGCTGCCGACGCTCGGCTCCCGCTTCCGCGACGATGAGGCGAAGGCCGGACAGTTCGAAAGCTTCTTCGTGAGTCACGATAGTTCCGACGAACTAAAAGCGAAGTGGTCTCGCATCACGAAACTGGTTTTGGTACCTATCATTCGTCAATGGCTGCAGGACTTGTCCAAGAACGCCTATGGATGCCCGGACACGGGATTGGGTTGGTCTCCAGACAGGATACTGGGAACCGAAGGGCGAATGGTCGATGAGGGGGCGCTGAGTGAGTTGAACCAGCTCGCTCTTGAGAGTTCGCTGGGAGAATGGGTGATCCCAGACTCTGAACCGATCGAGTATGCGCCGGAGCAAGTGGCGGAGTGCATTCGCATGACTCTCGTTCCCATCATTCAATCACTCGCCAAGCACGTTTGTGCCTTCGATGTGGATCTGGTCACCTTGAGTGGCAAGCCCTCCGAATTGCCTGTGGTACGCGAGATCCTTGAGGAATTGCTCCCGATAGATTGCCACCGGATCATCCAAGCCAAGGACTTTGTGGCCGGGGATTGGTATCCGATGTCCTCCGACAACCGGATCACCGATGCCAAAACGGTCACGGCGGTCGGCGCCGCCCTCTATCAAGCCGTCCGCAACGGAAAGATCGAGCGTTGGCGAATCAATCGCAGCAACCGCCAGTGCAGTCGGGAATACTTTTGGTGCGCCATGCCCGCTCGCGGACGTACTCGAGTTCGGCGAGATCCCTATTTAGTTCCAGGATGCGATGAGGTCACTGCGGAGATCATGATCGGCACGGGTATAGGCCGAAAGTCTTTGGCCTCTGTCGCGAAACCCGAGCAGGTCTATCGCTTGCGTTGGACCGAGCAGGGAAAACCCAAGACCGGAGCCGTCAACGAAACTCTGCGGATTACCATGCGTAGGAAAGCCCCGACCAACCCAGGGGAGATCGAAGAAATTGAAATGGTCGCGGTTGAACCTGTCGAGGGGGGGCGCCAAGTCGGGTTGGACGACGTCGAGCTACAGATGTGTACGCTTGAAGACGAGGAGTTCTGGCTCGACAGTGGCAAGTTTGAAGTCGTTTGGAGTTGATTCTCATGGAAGCCGAGCTGACTGATCTTCTCCTCCTACGTCGCGCGATAGAGGACCTCACCTCCGAGGTTCGAGTGCTGCGCGAGTCGCGGATCGCGGAGTCCGGATCCGACACCCTTGATGAAGTTTTGCCGGAAGACGATGCGGAAGTGGTGCCGCTCATCCAGTCTTCTCCGACGCAGGTTCTCACTCTTCATTCTGACGAGGAAGCGACCCTGGCCGACCTCCGGTTGAACGTTGCCAAGTCTCAAGAGGAGCTGGATCAGATTGTTCGCGAACTCGCCCTTAGCGACGACGAAAAGCGCGACTTGGAGAAGTCGCTCGCCCTTTTGCAGGCGCAGCTTCAGGATCTTGAGGCTAAGAAGAGCGACCTGGAGCGCGAGTTGGCTGCTTTGGATGCGAGCCGCCGCGAGTGGGAGACGCTTCGGCAGGAAGTTGCAAATCTCACCCAGCATATTCAGCAGATGCAGGGCGAGGCGGATCGCCTGGAAAACCGTCGTCGTGACTTCGAATTGCGAGAGGGGGAAGCGCAGCGCGGCATGGAGGAGGGTCGGCATGCAAATCAACTGCTAGGCAGGCTCTGGCCGGGCTGGATGATGTCCCCCGGACTCCAGCAGTGGAAGGGACGTTTGGAACAAGACCTTTTCAATCCTGATGCCCCTCCCTCCTT
>JAGPCC010000305.1 GCA_018058245.1 Verrucomicrobiales bacterium | reverse complement strand
CGGAAACGCGATCAGTTCTCTCTCCGGCATCATCCACTCCGCTCTCCTCCATGATCTCAAGGGACCTCTCGCCTTCCTGGCACAGGGACCGTCTCCGGTCGATCTGCGTGTCCACGCACTCTACAATCCCGAGGCGGTGACGCAGTTCAATATTGTCCCCGGGCTCATGGGGGTCATTCTCACGATGACGATGATCATGATCACCGGCCTCGCCATCACCCGCGAGCGGGAGCGGGGCACCATGGAAAACCTGCTCTCGATGCCGACCCGCCCCATCGAAGTCCTTGTCGGAAAGATCCTTCCCTACATTCTGGTAGGCTACATTCAGGTCGGGGTGATCCTGACCGCCGCCCGGTTTCTTTTTGATGTCCCCATGCTCGGGAGCCTCCCTCTCCTTCTTGCCGTGGCCTTCGTTTTTATTGCCGCGAATCTCGCCATGGGCATCGCCTTCTCCACCGTAGCGCAAAATCAACTCCAGGCGATGCAGATGACCTTCTTTGTCTTCCTGCCCTCCATCCTGCTCTCGGGTTTTATGTTCCCCTTTCGTGGCATGCCGCATTGGGCTCAGATCATCGGGGAAATCCTTCCCCTTACGCACTTTCTTCGGATCGTCCGCGGCATTCTCCTGAAGGGGAACCGTTTCCACGACATCCTTCCGGAGTTCTGGCCCATCGCCCTCTTTGCCGCCGTCATGATCACGATCGGGATCAAGCGATACCGGCAGACCCTCGATTGAGGCCTGGAAGGTGGCTGATGCCTACCCCGGAAGGGCTTTTCACGGAGAGGAGTCCTCTCTATTCGCCCTCCCCCGCTTCAGGATGGTTCGGAGTCGGTCTGGAGACCTCGATAGAGCGCTTCCAGACTTTCCAAACTGCGTGATTGTAGCTTTAGCGAACCTTCCTGCTTTTCCCAGTTGGTGACACTCTGTGGGCTGACCCCGATCCATTCCGCAAACTCCGGGCGGGAGAGATGGATCGCTTCCCGCAATTCGCGCACCGAGGCGCCGGTCGGTTGAAATGGTGCCGTGATCTTCGAAGGGGTGGTGACGGCAGTGGCAGCGACCGCTGGTTGCTTCTTCCGCCCACGCTTTTTGGGTGTGACCGGGATGGCGGGGCTGGGAGGAGACTCGTCGTGTGATTCCAACTCGATCCCGAAGACATCGCCGAGGCTAGAGGAATCCAAAGTGCGTCGCCCGGTCGTCCTAGTGGCTCCTTCGAGGGCGGTGGCGGTGACGCTCTCGTCGATCAGTTCACGATGATCAACGCCGCGCAATTTGAAGAGCAGTTCGGGTTGTTGATCGAGCCGCGCGCCGACGCCATACAAGATCGCGGCAAGGTGCTTACAGAGGTCGGCCCAGTCGGGACAAGAGCAGTCGAGGTGAATCTCCTTCGGTGAAGGGAACAGACCATCTTTGGGATCGGTCACTACGGCCATGATCTCGTCAGAGACCTTGCCTTGGAGCAGTTCAATAAGCGATCCGATACTGCCGCCGCAGCGCTTTTTGATCCGATTCCACTTTTCCGTAGTGAGCGGCTCGATCGCAATCGTCTGCTCGTAGAGGTCCGATCCTTGCACGAGTGCGGTGATCTTTCCCGGCTCAATGGCGAGGTGGAGGACGGAGCCATTGCGCACGTAGGTGCGCCCTCGAGGGAGGCGATTTTCAAAATCCCCGAGAGACTCAAGATGGTCACACCAGGCCTTCCCCCAGAAACTCGTCGCGATCTTGAGGCGATGGGAAAGCTCACCCAGTGGCTCGATCACCTTGCCCGATTTTTTCAGTTGCGTGATTTGCTTTGATCCGTTGGCACGACGTTGTGCGGCGGAGACGTAGGGTTTGTAATACCAGCTCATGATTGGGTTTGGGTGCGATCCAGATCTAACCGCACGAAGTCGAGCAATTCGGCATTGCTCATTTCGGTGAGCGCGGTTTCGGCTCCGTCACTGAGGATCGCATCGGCCACACCTTGCTTGTTGCGGATCAATGCGTCAATGCGTTCTTCGAGGGTGCCGGAGACAACAAATTTGTGAACAAGGACGTTCCGCTTTTGCCCGATGCGGAAGGCCCGATCGGTCGCCTGGTTCTCCACCGCAGGATTCCACCAGCGATCAAAATGGATCACGTGGGAGGCAGCGGTGAGATTCAGCCCGGTACCGCCCGCTTTGAGCGAGAGAACAAAAAAGGGCGGGCCGTCTTCGCTCTGGAATCGCTCGACCATTGCCTGTCGTCGCTTTACGGCGGTGCCACCATGCAGGACGAGACCGCTGCGCCCGAAGACTCGAGCGAGATGGGATTCAAGAGGGTCCGTCATTTCACGAAACTGGGTAAAGACGAGCACCTTTTCCCCCCGCGAAGCGATCTCTTCGCACAGCTCGGCGAGGCGGAGGAACTTCGCACTGTGGCTTGGGTCGTAATTCCCGGTCTTGGCGAGCTGGTCGGGGTGGTTGCAGATCTGCTTGAAACGCATCAAGTAGGCGAGAACAAGGCCGCGTCGTGCGATCCCCGTGGCCCCCTCGAGGGACTCGGAGAGGGCGAGTGCAGTGCGTTCATAGAGTCGTGCCTGGGCAGGGACGAGACCGCAGGAGACTTTCATCTCCGTTTTGTCAGGCAGGTCCGCGATGATGCTTTTGTCGGTCTTGAGGCGGCGGAGAATGTAGGGGGCGACGAGGCGGCGCAGGGGTGCATAATGGATCGAATCCCCGGTCTGGAGTGTCTTGACGAAATCGCGGAATCGGCTCGCGCTGCCGAGCAGCCCAGGATTGATGAAATCGAAAAGCGACCAGAGATCGCCGAGCTGATTTTCCACCGGCGTCCCAGTGAGGGCAAAGCGTGCCTCGGCCTGAAGTTTTTTCACTGCCTGGCTTTGGCCGGCGGCAGCGTTTTTGATGGCCTGGGCCTCGTCGAGGACGACCCATCCCCACTGGGTCGCGGCGATCCAGTCGAGTCGAGCGACCATGCCGTAGGTGGTAATGACGAGATCGCAGGCGGCGAGCGCGACGGCATCAGGCGAGTCGGTCTCCCCGTAGGAGCGGTGTACGATGTGCAGTCGCAGGGAGGGAGCAAAGGTCTCCGCCTCGCGCTTCCAGTTCCCGATGAGGGAGGCGGGCACGACGAGAAGAGCGGGCGCGCCACCGGGGGCTTCTTCCTGTCGGCGAAGGAGGGCAGCAAGGACCTGTATCGTTTTTCCGAGTCCCATGTCGTCAGCGAGGCAGGCCCCGAGACCTGTACGAGCGCAAAACCAGAGCCAGTCCAGTCCGCGGCGCTGGTAGGGACGCAGGGTAGCCCGCAATCCTGCGGGAGGCGGAGCTTCTCCGGGTGAGGCGAGGTGCGCCAGGGTGGCGGCAAGTTCGTCGCCCGCCCGGGCATAGGCCCACTCCCGATCCGCCGTCTCGACGGGAGAGGCCTTGAGGTCCACCGGAGCGCCGGCGAGCAGCCTCATGCCCTCGATAAAGGGGATGCCGTCCTTCGCGATCGCGTGCCAATGGTTGAGTGCTTCCCGTAATTTTTCACGATCCACCTCGATCCATTGCCCTTGAAAGAAGACCAGTCCGTCGTCCTCTCGCGCGAGCAAGGCATCGATTTCCTTCTTGCTGAGCGTTTTTCCTTCGACAACGACCTCAAGAGAAAAATCGAGCAAGGCATTGAGGCCGATCCCGGAACCCTTTTTCTGACCGACGACAGCGGAGACCTGCGGACGAGGGCCACGTTTCCGCCACCAGTTCGGCAAACGCACGAGCAGACCGGCCTCTTCGTAGCGGAGCACAGACTGGAGGAAAAGATACGCTTCGGCAGGGGTCCAGGCGAGCGCATGGAAAATGTCACTGCTCTCGACGAGATTTTCCATCAGGGGACAGGATCGTGCGGCAGCATGAAGGGGAGTGAGCAACTTCAACAGTGCCGGTTTGTCCTTTGCGCCACTATATTCCTGCAATGCCTTTCCCAGCGGAAGCTGACTGAGACGCCCCGCTTGGGAAAGTCCCGAGGCATAGGTAGCGAGGAAGGCGAAGGGGCATTCTGGATCGGTTTTGTTCTCCGCGAGGTGCAAGGTGACCCGCCCCACTCGCGACCAAGCCGGCGCATGACTCTGGAGGAAGGCAGCGACAGTCTTCGCGCCGCCGATTCGCTCGCGGACCCATCCGTCGAGGCGATCCCACAGGGAAAGGAGGATTTCCGGAGAGAGATATTCGGCACCCCGCATCGGAGGCGCGTCGAGAACCCAGCCGGCGAGGGTCGTGGTATCCGGCACCGGGATTTCCGGCAAGAGATCAATTCCGTCCGGGATCTGACAAAGTTCACGGATGAAGGTGTCGGCGATCGACTTCCAATAACGCAGCGTGGCGTCGGTTCCTTCCCGTGATGCTTGCCCCCCGAGTGCAACGAGACCGGCGGCATCCCCGGCGGCAAAGGCTTTTACAAGATCACTCCGCGTGCCCCGATAGACGACTACACCGCCTGGAGTGAGTTCGCACAAGTCGGTCACCGGAACGCTTGCAAGAGAGGGTGAGGGAGTGACAGTAGGCATAGGCGAAGGAGAGAAACCAAGCTGGCAAGCGAGACTCTTGCGGTCGATCTCACCAATTGCAAGCGCCTCGACGGAGCTGCTGCCACGGAGTGCCGTTCCTGAATCCCGTTTTTCCCAATCGAGTTGGGATTGCTCCCCCGTCCGAAGACCTCGCGAGAGAATCTCTCGGAACAAAGAGAGTCAAGTCACGGAACAAAGAGGGTTACACGAGAGAATGACCGTCCTCTCACCCCGCTTCTTTGACCGCTCGAAAAAGTCGGCGATAGCGTCGAAACCCGAATGCGCCTCCGAAGAGAAACCCGAGAAATCCAATCGTAAAAGGCTCCGGCACCGCAGTGAGGGTGATATAACCTCCCAGTTCCTGACCGTAGCTGATTCGATACTGACCATTGATAATCGCCCCTTCGCTGATGGTCGCACTAAAGGCGTCCTGAAACAGACCTGTCAAACCCTGACCGCCTCCGGTCCCGAATTGGGCAATGCGGTGGGCGGTCGGATCACTGGAGTTGAACGTTCCGCTCGTCGAAAGCAGCAGTTTCGAACCGGTGATATCAAGGCCCCCGGAGGAGACATTGACAAAATCGACCGAGTTCTGGTGCACGAGGTCGACCAACCAGGTAACGCCGGTGGTGCTGAGATTCCCTGCGAAGTGGATCGTTCCCGTATCACCGGCGAGACCAGCCGTGAGCTGGCCGGCTCCGGTGATGGAAGTCGTTCCCAGCGTTCCCGTTCCGCCCAGGGTCGCCCCCGACGAAATCGCAATCGCCCCGGTTGCACTCGATTGGTTCCCATTGATGCGCAGCGTTCCCTCACTCACGGTGGTGTCACCGGTGTAGGTGTTCGCGTTGGAAAGAATCAGAGTTCCTGCGCCCGTTTTTGCAAGGTCTCCGGCGCCCGAGAGGATACCCGAAGCCGTCAGCGTTCCTCCTGCATCGCTCACCTCGATTGTGCTGCCAGTGGAGGCACTTAGAACAATCGAGGCATTTGGGATCGTTAGGGCAGTCGTCCCCGTCGGCGTGTAGCGGAGCGTGCCTCCTCCCATCGTGATCGTCCCACTGCCTACGTTCAGTTCATTGGCGAATCCAAGGATGCCCGCATTGACCGTAAGGCCACCGCTGTAGGTGCTGGCGGTCTGTGCCCCGGAAAGATCGAGGAGACCGCTCCCAGTTTTTACGAGGGCGAGTTTCCCGCCTCCCGTATTCTGATCCCGCAGGAACCCTGTATACGTGGTGTTGGTGCTCTGGTTGACGGTGAGTGTGCTGATCGCGCCACCGGTGACGCCATTTGCCTCAAGCACCCGGATTCCGACGCTCCCACTCGACAGCTCCGAGACAGTTTGGTCGTATCCGTTCAGGGAAAAGCGAGCTATGGAAGTATTGGCAT
>JAGPCC010000063.1:17373-20592 GCA_018058245.1 Verrucomicrobiales bacterium | reverse complement strand
CCAAGGGTGCGGGAGAGGAAGGGCTAGTGCGAAGAGTTGATTCGGGTCCATGCCTGACCAAATGCACGCTCACGCCTCTTTCAACCGGGATTTAACCCCGTTTCCACACAAAACAGCGAAGACCCATTTCGGAGAATACGCTGCCACATGATGGGATGTGCGATGCACAAGTTGGAGCCAACTAACACAATGACATCAGACTGTTCAAAATCAGCATAGGAAAACGGAGGCGCGTCAAAACCAAAAGACTCTTTGTAAGCCCGAACTGCGGTCGCCATGCACTGCCGGGTATTTCCATCACCATGGACCAATCCCATCCCGAACTTTGCAAACGCCCCGAGAAACGCCATTTCCTCCGTACAGATCTGGCCGGTGCTGAGGAAAGCAACACTTTCCGGGCCATGGGTTTGCAGGATGGCTTTCATCCGGCTCGTGAAAACCTCAGCGGCTTGTTCCCATGAAACTTCTGTCATCTCCTCCCCGACTCGCAGAAGCGGTTCAGTGGCTCGATCTGTTGCCGCAAGTGGAGCGAGCGCCTCCCACCCTTTCGGACATGCCATGCCGAGATTTACCGGATAGTCAAAATTCGGAGTCAGATTGGATGCTTCCCCGTCGCGAAGGTGTACGTTGAGCGAACACCCCGTGGAGCAGAACCCGCACACCATCGCGGTCGTTGCGTCCGGCGCAACTCTGTCAGGAACCTGACCGAGACCGAATTTTCCGGGGGTTCGGACCAACTGAGAGGTAAGGGGTCCATCATGAACACGAACCCGGCTCTGAAACAGATCGACCGCTTTTTGGTAAAGACTCATCAACTTCCAATTCCTCCCGGCATTTTCGGGGAATCAACCGCCCGGAAATAGAGGGATCTTTCCAGCAGTTCACCAGTCAGAACTATCAGAAATGCCGGTCCGCTTATGAATTCGTAGGAATGGGAAGCAAAGAGGGTCGCAAGTCCAACCACCCCGAAACCCAGGCGCAGAAGCCACTCTCTATGTAGCGCTCCCTGCAACAATCGAGCCGTGCGTTGAAAAGGGGAGAACCGCAGGTGACTGAGATACATTTCTCCTGTCAGTTTCCCCGCGAGCAGAAGCGCGGCAAGGATGGGGTCTACAAAAGCGGAACCAAGGATCAGCAAAGTGAGTCCGAAGCGAGTGAATGTCTGGGGAAAACTCCACAGGGGGCGGCGGGTCACTGCATACACCATGATCGAACAAAAGACTCCGAGAAATCCCGCGCCGACCGCACCAAGCGCCAAACCACTTTGCATCAGAACAAACGCATCAGGAACTCCCATCCAATCCGCCAGCGGCAGGAACAGGGTGGATACGTAGGACAATGCGAGAACGGCCCAGGGACCGAATACGAGTATCTCGCGACTGAGCCACGATTTTTTCCACCCGAGAAAGCTCTTCCACGCCTGGGAAGGACGACCCAGATGAAGAGTTGCCGCGAAGAGTCCGGCCACGGCAAAAAACGCTCCCAGGGCTCCATGCCACTCACCGAGTGCGCTTTCCCCGTCAGAAAACAATCGACTCAACACATCAAAAAAAAGAAGTCCGGCGGCGGCCTGAGTTAGGACCAGCATGACTGCCAGTGGTGTGTGCGCGTGAGCAGGCCGATGAACCGTCCCATCAGCAGGGACAAGCCCTGACCGCAGATGGAGGAAACTCGTTGAAGGCTGTGTGATCCGGGAAGGTGCGGTTCCGGGAAGAAGAGAAGTCCCCTGCGAAACAAGCGCAATTGCTGCCTTTGATACGATACGAATCTGAATGGCTTCATTCGGACACGCTTGAACACAAGCAGGAGCCTCGCCCTCACGCAACCGGCCCTGACACATATCACATTTCCGAACGATACCGAGGCGGTCGTTGAATTTCGGGACCTCGTAGGGACAGGTCAGGGTGCAATATTGGCATCCGATGCACTGATCGTCAAGGTGACGGACAATCCCCGTATCCGAGTCCTTTTCGTAGGCCAGGGTCGGGCACCCGTTTGCACAGGCCGGATCAACACAATGATGACAGGCTGTCGTCACAGTTTGTTGTGCCACGTCCGTCTCCTCCACCGAAACCAACGATCCCACATCACGCCACGATTCTCCTTCGTCGAGTCCGTTGAGACTGTGGCAGGCGGTCACGCAGGCCTTGCATCCACTGCAGGCATCCAGATCCACTTCGAAACGATATTGTTCTCCAATCCCTGGACGATTCAGCGGAATCAATGCCTCATAGTGAACGGCCTGAGCCGGTTTGCCGATGTTTGAGTGATATCGCGAGAAACGTTCCACCGCAGTGAATCGCTGCTGATCGGCAAACAGCTCGTCAATCAAACTGGTGACCGCAACGATGCTCATTGGATAACAAAGGAGGTGAGTGTCTCGATATCGCGAGAGGATGTAAACTCGAGAAAATCTTCCTCCGGTAGGCGATGCAACAAATAGGCACGCAGCAGCATCTCAATCTTTGCATACAGGACAGGGCCGGCAGGAATGCTCTTTAGAAGCTGTCGTCCGACCTGCTTCCGTCCCTCTCCGAAGCCCCCTCCCACAAAGACATGATATCCTTCCACTGCTTCCGATGCTCCCTCCTCTTTTACTTTGCAGGCCAGGAGTCCGATATCTCCGATATAGTGCTGCGCGCAGGAGTGAGGACACCCGGTGGTATGGATGTTGATCGGCCTGTCGAGCGTGAGGCGCTGCTCCAAATACTCAATCAGCTCCAGAGTGTGCGACTTGGTATCGGAACTCGCGAACTTGCAATGCCGGTTGCCAGTGCAGGCGGCGGCACCGCCCCGAATCAGTGACGCCTCACAACCCAGACCAGCTGAATCCAAGGCATTTTT
This sequence comes from Verrucomicrobiales bacterium, assembly GCA_018058245.1. Classification (GTDB taxonomy): domain Bacteria; phylum Verrucomicrobiota; class Verrucomicrobiia; order Verrucomicrobiales; family DEV007; genus Arctic95D-9. Next base: position 17,748 of record JAGPCC010000063.1, on the reverse strand, counting down.
GACCGCCTCAACTTTGTCATCCGGGATATTCGGAATGATCACATTCTGATAGATCGAGAGACGCATGTCCCCGGAACCGTATTCTTCCGCAATCGCGGCAAGTTTTCGGGCCTGATCGGTCTGGAGGATACCAACCGGGACATATACACCCACATAGTTCAATCCCGCTTGCTTCTGTGGATAAACACCTACGTGAGGATGGGGAACCGCCGGCTTACCGACTACATCCAATTCTTCCGCGCGGAAAGGAATCAATTCGTATCCGAGCAGCTTCTGGACTTCGCCCATATACTTTGCATACCCCCACTCCTTGATCAGATAGATCAGACGCGCCTTGGTCCTGCTGTCACGTTTTCCATGTTGCATCCAGACCCG
>JAGPCC010000063.1:14889-17273 GCA_018058245.1 Verrucomicrobiales bacterium | reverse complement strand
CGGAAGACTTCCTCCTTCGTGGGCGCAACGCCGGCCTTAGCCTTGGCACGCAAATCACCAAGGGAATCGAAAGGATGTTTCTCCTGTTTGATTTGTTCTTCCGGCGTTAGTTTCTTCGTCCTCGGAACGGGACCAGCTGACGGCTCTGCGTCAGCGAACCCGATTCCCCGGTTCTTGATTCCGGAGAAGAATCCGTTGAGATATTGCGCCTGATCACTTGTGATCGGAGCACCGGCAACTTCATTTGGGACAATGCTCATCAGTATACGTCGCGTTGGTAGCGTTTCTCCTTGGTTAGTTGTTTGATATAGTTGATCGCACCTTCCTCACTGAGTCCTCCATGAGTTGTGGCTATTTCGTGAAGAACCCGATCGACATCTTTTGCCATTCTCTTTGCATCACCACAGATGTAAAAATGGGCTCCATTCTGGAACCACCGCCAAAGCTCGGCACCCTGTTCGAACATCCGGTCCTGCACGTAGATCTTCGCTTCACCATCTCTCGACCAAGCAAGATCAAGGCGGTCCAAGACTCCTGTATCGCACATTCCCGTAAGTTGATCGCGATAGAGAAAATCAGTCGCCTCGTGGGGATTCCCGAAAAAGAGCCAGTTTTTGCCGCTGGCTCGTGTCGCTTCCCGCTCCTCCAGAAACGCCCGGAAAGGAGCGATTCCAGTTCCCGGGCCACACATAATCACATCTGTCGCACCATCCAACGGAAGACGGAAGTGGCTGGCACTTTGAAAGAAAACCGGAACCTCCTGCCCGATCTCGATGCGGTCCGAAAGGCACGTCGAACAGACACCCTCCCGGTGACGGTTGTGAGTCTCGTAAGTCACTTTTGCCACGGTAAGATGAACTTCCCCCGGATGAGCCCTGGGACTGGACGAAATGGAATACAGGCGGGGTGCCATCGGTTTCAACAGTGAAAGAAACTCTCCTGGATCTGCGAAATCAGAGGGATGATCGATTACCAGATCGATCAACTCCCGACCTTCGACAAACGATCCGATGGCGGAAGAATCGTCCGACGACACCAATTCTTTCAGGTAGGAGGAACTCGATACACTCGACCAGTCCGTAACGACGTTTCGATTGAGACTGGTTACATCGAAGCTCTCAATCAGTGCATCACGAAGGGGAATCTGGCCACGCAGAGGAACTGCTACCGGAGCATCGGAGGCAAACCCCAGGATTCCGATCAATTCATCTACATAAAGAGGATTATTTCGAGGGTAGACACCGAGCACGTCTCCCACTTCGTACGTAAGTCCCGACCCGTTCAAATCCAGGGAAAAATGGCGGGTATCCCGCATCGCTCCGGAGGAATTGAGCTCCCTATTCTCGATCAGTTTTGCAGGGAACGGGTTCTTCTTTGTATAACCCTTTTCCACTGGCTTCCTCCCTGAAGGAACCTGATCCGGTGATTTGTTACCCTGATCGAGCTTTCTGATCTCTACAAGGACACCTTCAAACCATTGTGCCGCAGCCTCCTCAAAATCAGTATCACAGTCTGCCCGAGGTGAGATTCGCTTGGCACCCAATGACTCCAGGCGTGAATCAAACGCTTTCCCCTGCGCACAAAAATTGAGATAGTTCGTGTCTCCCAGTGCGAGGACAGAGTAACTAAGATTCTCCAAGCGGGGATGATCTCCCGAGTTCAGAGCACTCCAGAAATCAACCGCATTGTCAGGGGGATCTCCATCACCCCAGGTGCTGGAAACAATCAGGACGTGTTTTTCAGAAGTCAGATCAAACTCCGGGATGTCGTCCGTGCCGAAACAGGGCGCATCAAATCCAGAGGAGCAAAGCTGTTCTGCAAAACTTTCCGCCAAAGCGGCGCTATTCCCAGTTTGACTGGCATAGAGAACGGGAACACGGACTTTTGGTCGACTAGAAATCGCCGGACCATCCGTTGAAGTCGAAAGGAGGCCTGCAAGATATCCGTTCAGCCAAAGTCGTTGTGCGACCGTAAAAGGGGCGGACTCTGGAATCAGGGGAAGTATGCTCTCCATGGTTTGAATCTTTGAGTTAAGCCGCTGTGTCCATGAGATAGACCCGCTCCTCCAGAAAGCTGATTAGCTGCTCCCGATACTCCCGGTATCTCGGATGAGACATAATCTCCCGACGGTCGCGCGGCCGATCGAACTTGATTTCCACGATCTCACCTACCCGGGCCGACGGTCCGTTGGTCATCATGACAACTCGATCAGACAGATAGATTGCTTCATCGACGTCGTGAGTAATCATCATTGCGGTGAGACGTTCACGATTCCAAAGGTCGATGAGAACCTGCTGTAGTTCATATTTAGTGAGCTTGTCCAGCATTCCGAAAGGTTCATCCAGAAGCAGCATTTTCGGAGAAAGCGCAAATGCCCTGGCGAG
>JAGPCC010000063.1:0-14789 GCA_018058245.1 Verrucomicrobiales bacterium | reverse complement strand
GAGGCTGCGCGCTCCCTTTCCTTCTCGGCGAGAAGGTAGGAAATCACGTCCGTCCGGAGCACCTGATATTCCGGCGAAGACATGATCTCCCTCCGATCCCGCGGACGGGGACTGCAGACAATCGTCTCCGGCCCTAGCGTAGCGGGAGGCCCCACACTGATAGGAATGATCCGGTCGGCCATATAGAGCCCCTCGTCGATATCATTTGTGATCAGGATGGTCGTTTGATCCAGTTCCTTCCAGATACTCAGAATCTGGTCCTGGATGACACTTCGGGTCAATGCATCGAGAGCACTGAGCGGCTCATCAAGGAGCAGTATCTCCGGGTTCATCGAGAGAGTCCGCGCGACAGAATTCCGCTGCCGCATTCCTCCGGAAAGCTCCCCCGGTTTTTTCGAAGTAGCGGGAGTCAGATTGACCCGCTCAATCGCGACCTTGACCCTTTCCGCCCGGCTCACTTTCGATTCATGAGGGAAGACCTCATTCACGGCGAGCTCGACGTTCCGATACACGTCCAGCCAAGGCAAAAGAGAATAGTTCTGAAAGACAAGACCACGGTCGCGTCCCGGACCGGTCACCCGTTCCCCGTTGACGAGAACCTCTCCTTTGTCAGGCAGGATCAGTCCAGCCAGGAGATTCATCAGGGTTGATTTCCCGGTTCCCGAGTACCCGAGTAAAGCGACAAACTCGCCCTTTTCAATATGGAGATCGATGCCCTTCAGAACTTCGACGCGGTTCGTTCCCGATCCGAATCCCACTGAGACATCATTGATTTCGATATAGGCCATCTTTAGAGAGGTTAGAAGTCACACCGCCTGATCTTCAAAGGTCACAAGGCGTTGAAAGACAAGCATGATGCGATCCAGAAAGAATCCGACGATTCCAATGACAAAAACCGCGACGATGATCTGAGCCGTACTCATCGTGTCTCCGTTCTGATACATATCCCACACGAACTTTCCGAGGCCCTGGTTCTGTGCCATCATATCCGCTGCAATCAGAACCATCCAACCCACTCCGATCGATAAACGCAGTCCGGTGAAGATCATGGGAAGCGAAGCCGGAAGAACGATCTTTGAAATGCGCTTCATCCAGCTCAGCTTCAGTACTTTTGCGACATTGAGGTGGTCCTTGTCCACGGAGGCAACTCCGACTGCCGTATTGATCAAGGTCGGCCAAAGAGAGCAAAGCATCACCACTCCCGCCGATGTCCAAAGCGCCCGCTGCCAGATCGAATCCGAGGCGGGAGTTTCTATCCCCCATGTTGTTAGTACAAAAACAATCGGGAACCACGCAAGCGGGCTGACGGGTTTGAAAAGTTGGATAAGCGGGTTCATCGCAATGTTGAACCCGGGGGAAACACCGCAGAGTATCCCCAGCGGAACCGCTACAATCGTAGCGATTATGAAGCCGATGGTCACTGTAAACAGGGAGATCAGAATCTGTGAATAGAATGTTTTGTTACCCTGATAGGTCTTCGATGCGAACATCAACGAGTTTTCGCGATACTTGCCTGCCTTCTCCAAATCACCCGCAGCAGCTGCCTCTCTTGACTTTTCGAGGAAATTCTCAACCCGTTCATCCCGGGACTTCACATAATTCTCCTCCGCAAGTTCTTCCGCTCTGGCAAACCCATTGATCGACTTTGGATCTCTTCCGTCGTTCTCAACAAAGTAAGGAGCAGTGAGACCAGCTACGTTCCCCGGAAAGGGGTGGGGAAGTCCGGGGATAGCCTTACCCGTAAGCGCGTAGTACGCCTGATGTGGCCCTGGAATCGTAACACTTTCCGTTTGAACCGTCCGAGACATCAATGCCCAGAAGAAGAGGAATCCCACGAAGGCCATCACAGGCAATAGCGTGTTGTGCATTATCACCCGAATCTGTTTGCGGGGTTCATCATTTCCGATGAGCCGTGCAAAGGGAGAGAAATACCCCAAACCCAATTGGTTCAACGAATGCGCGACGCGATTCGGATTGTAGAGAAAACCGGGGGATTTTGGTTTGGGTTCACCCATATCCGCCGGAGAAGTAGTAGCATGAAGGGCCGTGATGCTCATGAGAGGACTATAGAAAATTTCTTTATTCAGGACTACTTCAGACCGATCTCGAATGAATCGATGTACTCGTTCGGTTTCCTGCCATCATAGGACAATCCGTCAATGAAATCGGTTGTGACCGGCTTGTAGCTTCCCGACTCCGCTGCAGCAAAGGCCTTCGCAAAGTCTGCTTTTTCAAACTCGCCGTCGTCAATCAGCTCCGCGACCGCCTTCATATAGACTTCCGGACGATAGACTCTTTCCGCCGTGTCATGGAAAAACTCATCCGGTTTCTGTTCGGTAATCTGCCCCCAGCGAATCATCTGTGTTAGAAACCAGACGCAATCGCTGTAGTACGGGTAGCTCGCGTTGTATCGAAAGAAGACATTGAAATCCGGCATCTCACGAACATCTCCTTTTTCAAATTCGAACGTTCCAGTCATGCTGTTGCTAATCACTTCGAAGGGAGCCCCCACATAGTTCGGTTGAGAAAGGATCTTCGCTGCTTCGATTCGGTTTTCTTTCGATGCATCCAGCCAGTGACCTGCACGAATGAGGGCTTTTGTGATTGCAATCCAGGTATTTGGATTTGCATCCGCCCAGTTCTTTGATACTCCAAAAACCTTCTCCGGATTGTTCTTCCAGATGTCGTAGTTGGTAGTCACCGGAACTCCGATCCCTTTTACCACAGCCTGTTGATTCCACGGCTCGCCAACACAGTATCCGACGATTGTCCCCTGTTCGAGGGTTTGAGGCATCTGCGGCGGAGGCGTCACGGAGAGCTCCACGTCCCCATTGAGAAAACCCGGCACATCCACTTGCCCGGTCTCGGGATCGAAATAAAAACCCGGCCTGATTCCTGCCGAGGCAAGCCAATAGCGTAGTTCATAGTTGTGCGTCGAGACTGGAAACACCATTCCGAGCTGCAGTTTGCTGTTGGCGGCGAGGGCGGCATCGGAAAGCGGCTTGATGCTCGCTGCAGTGATGGGATGAACCGGTTTCCCATCGGCTCCCGTCGGGACATTTGGTTTCATCTTGCTCCACAGATCGTTCGAGACTGTGATTCCATTGCCATTGTAGTCGAGGTTGTAGGCCGTGACGATGTCAGCCTGGGTACCGAAACCCACCGTCGCTCCGATCGGCTGCCCGGCGAGCATGTGTGCGCCGTCAAGATCCCCTGTAATGACTCGGTTTAGGAGCTCTTTCCAGTTGCCTTGCGCTTCAACCGTCACACTCAGTCCCTCATCATCAAAGTAGCCTTTCTCCTTGGCAATAATGATAGGGGCACAATCCGTCAGTTTGATGAATCCAAACTTCAACGTGTCCTTTTCGACATCGAGGAGTCCTCCGCAGACAGTCGTGATCGCGTTGACGAGAACGGCAGCTGTTAAAAATGGTATAACTAGTTTCATTCTTATGTAGTGATCTTTAGCAATTCAGTATGAACTTTGTTCCGTGGGATTATGTCGTCGCGAGACTGGTTTCGAGAGAGTTCAAATAGATATCCTCACGAAAAATGTGATTGATAGGGGGCCCCTGGCGCAGGTTCACTCGCTCAAGAAGCCCGGCCTGCCTCATTTGTGCGACGATCCAGTTCGCCTTTGCCGAGTCGGGTGAATTCACTTCTGGATGAGAGAAGACATGAAACGATGCACTCGTGAGAACGTTTTCATCGTCACTCCTCCCGGTAAAGAGACTGGAGCGAATCAGAGAGGGGTCCATTCCGAGATAGTGGCCTTCCGCAAGTATTTCGGCCACTTCCTCACGACCCGACGATGTCTCGCACTGAACCGCCGCCTCTGCGATCGAGCGAATCAGAAGAAGATGTCTTTCCGGATCGAGATCCTGAAAGCTCTCGCTTACAATGAGAGCTTTTTCGGGATGGAGAGGAAGTATCTCCGCAGACTCCGCGAGGATTGCACCGCAGCCCCGCCGGACCGAAAGCGTGTTAAACGGCTCCCCGACACAATAACCGTCAATGTCGCCGGACGCGAGACAGTCCGGCATCAACGATGGGGGGAGCACGACAATATGTACATCGCGCCCTTTCTGAATCCCATAGGGGCGCAGCCAGTGCAAGAGGAGAAAATGATGAGTGCTGAACTGGTGAGGGACAGCAAAGGTAAATGGCCGCTCTCTTCGCAATGATTTCATTAGGGAGGAGAAAGCGACGACATCCGTGATGCCGGAGTCATACAATTGGCGGGACACGGTAATCGCATCTCCGTTTGAGTTTAGAAGATAACCGGTAAGGCAGGGTTGCCGGAGGACCCCGATGCCCCAGTTGAGTGCAAAGGCGAGTCCCACGGGAGCGTGTACGACATCAAGCTCACCGTAGGCCATTTTGTCGCGAATCGTGGCCCAACCGGGCTCGCGTATCAGTTCCACTCGCAACCCGTTCCGAGCGAAGATGCCCGTCTCCTTCGCATACGCAATCGGAGCCACGTCGACAAGCGGAACAAACCCTATGCGGATTGGACTATCTGTTTTTGGTAGGGCTCGCTTCACTGCCTCCTCTAAAAGCCCTTTTCATGCCAAGTTCCCTCAATTGGCCTAAAAGTTGCTTTCAATGAATTCATGCAATCAATTAAAGTCATTCATAACTGAAACGAATGGATCTACTCGACATTCGACAGCTACGGGCGTTTCAGGAACTGGCTCGAAAAGGAAGTTTCACAGTAGCGGCACACTCGCTGAACCTGACTCAGTCGGCGATCAGCCACTCCATCAAAGCGCTGGAACGGTCCCTGGATCTCCCGTTATTCGAAAGACTGGGAAAATCAGTGAGACTTACGGCGGCAGGGGAGATTCTTCTTCCTCATGCGGACCGGATTCTCTTCCGGATGGAGCGCGCGCAAGAGGAACTCATTGCCCTGGGCAGGCCCGGTCACGGTCGTTTGCGCGTGGGCGCAACGGTCACGATCAGTCAGTACGTACTGCCTTCCGTCCTCCGGGAGTTGCGTGAGAGTTTTCCCTCGTTCGATATCTCTGTCGCAACGGACGATTCGAAAGGGCTCATCCGGGCACTGGAGGCTGGAGAGATTGACGTTGCGATAGCCATGGAAACCCCTTTCTCCGAAAAGATGCGGCGTAATTTCCTTTTCGAAGACCACATTGAAATGGCTCTGTCACCAGTCCACCCGCTAGCCACTCTTTCCGAGATCCGCCTTGAGGACGTCCTGAATGAGAATTTCATCATCTATTCCCAAAAGAGTGAAACCTTCCGATTGATTGAGCAGCAGTGCGCGAGGAGCGGTATCCGATTAAAGACTTCTCTCCAGGTCGGGAGTATGGCTGCAATCACAGAGATGGCAAAAATCGGAATGGGCGTGGGGCTACTTTCCTCTTGGGTTGCCGAAGAAGAAATCGCTAAGGAACAACTGATTTTTCGTGACCTTCCGTGGGATCGCCTGAGTCGACGCTGGTCCATCCACAGTGACCCCCGCCATGAAAGTCAAATGATTGAAGAAGTCTTCACGGGCATCTGTCGGGTGGTCGTCGACACCCTGGTGCTGAGAACCGATCGTTTCCGTTCTCCCCGGCTCCCTCTGGGTTCAGCAACGTAAGGTCCGTTATCTCCGACTTCGTAAATTGATCAGAATTCTACAGGCAAAAAAAGCGGACCGTTTCAGCGCGATCGCTTCAATGGCCCGCCCAAAAGAGAGGGAAATGGTCCCTCGACCCGGCAGTGGGAACTCAGTATTTGATGTTCATTTCCAGAATTGCCCGACTGACATCGGACTGGCCTGCGTCCCCCATGAAGAATGCGCCTTTGGCTAGGACCGTGACGTTCTTTGTCAGCGCCTTCGAAGCGACTAGATCCACTTCCTGTCCGATCTCAACGTCAAAACCGTCGTCGTAGAAATAGTGATAGGCGGCCGCGAGCTTGATTTCCGGGCCTACGGTAGTGGAAATGGAGACGTAGGTATCAGTCAGGCCACCCCCGGGTGTAACGAGAAAATTGTCCGCGTATCCATTGAATTTGTGCACTGTCGCAAGAGGAGTGTTAAACCCGATTCCATTATCGGATCCAAGATATTCGATCCCGACCGTTCCCTGAACTCCCTCCATGAGTTCCCGCGAGAGTGATCCGTGAGCATAGGTCGCGGCATAATCGGCAGGGTTTTCAAATGCATCGGTTTGATAGGCAAATTCGGCATAATAGTTTACTCCGGAATCAAAGACGGGACCGGAAAGACTTCCTCCAAACGTGTTGTTGCTGTTTCCGTCCCCTGCCAGGTTGTGAAGGTCGAGCAAATAGGCATACGTAGTAAGTGTACCAAATGGCAAGCCCTTGTATTTTACGTTAATGAGGTGTGACTGCCCTTTGAAATCAGTCTGCGGCGCGCCGAAAACTTCGGAACCGAAAATGCGATTCACCTGCCAGAGATAACCGTAATAGAGTTCCAGATCCTCCGTGGGAGAAAAAGTGATTCCGGCAGCATCATAGGTCTGCATGTTCTGCCTCCAACCGACAGCACCGATAAAACGCTCGCCGTCCAAATTCAACGACTGACGCCCCACTTTTAAGGCCACCGTGTCGTCGGGAGTCTTGTAGGAAACCCACGCCTGATTCAACTCGTGTGACTCGGGATCCGCGATGATCGTTTTCCCGGGAGTCCCTTGAACCCCGGGGACAAAATAGTCGGCGCGATCGGCGGCGAGAGTGCCTTCGTATTCCACGAATGCCTGGAATCCACTCACTTCCCGTGTCAACAGTCCGACCCGGTTCCGAATTGTTGCAGCATTTGATTCGTTGTTCAGCGTGTCTACATCACCCCACTCATAACGGAGACGGGTGTCGAGGCTGATTTTCACCAAACTGGGGATCGAATCGTTCAGCACGAGCTTTCCAGATTCCTCACCTGACCGGGCCGGATTCGGACAGAAAGTAAACAGGAGAAGGCCTAAGGCGAGGGGGAGAAATCGTATTTTCATCGGTGCTACATAGAAGCCGGTTTCACGCCGGGCAATCGCTCAAATCGAAGGTTTGTGGCCTCAATATTCTCATAAAACCCATGAAACTTCCTCATGGACGATTCGGAATTACAGAAGACAAAAACCAATAGACGGCTTCAAATCAGGAAGCAACAAAGGAATAACACGCTTCAAAAGATCGATCGATCCGGTCGTTTCCACTCGTATCTCACCCCTCCCCTGTTCGGGATTGATTCCCGGTCGCATTTCCAGAAGAACCGTCCTCACCCGCCTCGCCACGGCGGGCCCCGTGTCCACCACGGTAACACCGTTCGGAATCCGGCTCTCGATAACCTCGCGCAAAAAAGGATAGTGGGTACATCCGAGCACGAGAACATCTGCCCCTTCCTGGAGCAGAGGAGCAAGCGCCTCATCGACGGCATCATCTACTTCCGGCCCGGACAATTTTCCCGCTTCAACAAGTTCTACAAAACGCGGGCAGGGCCGAGTGATCACGCGAATTCCACTCGCATGAGCGTTCACGAGCTGGTGGAATTTTTCCCCGGCAATAGACGCCTCCGTCGCGAGGATGCCGATGACACCGCTTTTGGTTTGCCCTGCTGCTGGTTTCACTGCCGGTTCCATCCCGACAACGGGGAGTGGATAGGTCGCCCGCAAGGCCCCGACAGCGTGGATCGTGGCGGAGTTGCAAGCGATTACGAGCATCTCTACTCCGCTACCGAGGAGATAGTCGGCAATCTGAAAGACGCGAGCGCAGATCACCTCGGAGCTCTTTGCACCATACGGGCACCAAGCGGAATCACCGAAATAGTGCAAATCGACTCCGGGAAGGAGACGGTGTACCTCCCTCAAAACGGAGAGTCCTCCCACCCCCGAATCCAAAAGACCTATTTTGACAGGGACACTCACACAGTGCGAGGGAACAATTACTTTTTCCCCGGCCACCCAAACTCTTTGGGCTCGGCGGCGGGCTGGTTCAGATCGGCTTCGGCGGGGAGGTTTACGTGCAACATCTCCTTCTTTTCATCGAGATTTTCATTCAGCTGTGCCTCGGTGATGGCGTCTGACGAAACACCGGCTTCAGGCACTTCCACTTTTGCGGTCCAAAGGATCGCATTGAGAACGACGCGGCGGAAATCATCGATCGCCCAGTTGCGATGCCAGTGCCCCCCGGTGAATCCGACTCCGCGTCCCCCATCGGCGCGCTCGACGGCCCACATCATCGTCTGGCGCTTGCCGAGACCTTTCTCTCCCTCCGGAGTCCAGTGGATGTAGCGATTGATGTTCGCTCGGGTCGGGATCCCGGTAATGATGTCTTCGGCGGTCTTCGGATCGGCGAAACGAATGTTGTAGTACCACTCGTCGTTCGCCCGGAATCCGGGAACTCCCCGGCTGATGGGATGATCTTTTTTGATCTCCACCTCAGCGGTCCAGTGGGGATTTGTCGAAAATCCGCCTTCGTAGTGTCCTCCGATCCAGCGTTTGAATCGATCCCCCGCTTCGCCCGGCGGCACCTCAACAGCATAGTGCATGCACATGAGCCCGACGCCACTCGCGATCATTTCCTCCATTTTCGCCTCATGTCCATTGATCGGCTGGCTCGCATTTCCGTCGGAATAGATGACGACCGCTTTTGCCCCGTCGAAAACCGACTCATCCTCGGGCCAGCCGTTGTGCACCACATTCACCTCAAGCGGCAGTCCGCTCTGGTCATTTAGAGCACGGGCGAGGAGGATGGCACCGGCATTGAACTCATGCTGGCCGGACGGGTGACTCACTTTCCCTGCGATCAGGACGATTTTGGTTTTTTCAGTGCTCGTCTGGGCATCCGCCTTCTCTCCACAGGATGTGAAAAATGCTGCCAGAGAAACAGTTGCAGCGATCGCCACTGCGGCGGAAAACGAGACAAGGCGAGGATGGCACTTCATGCATGACGAATACTGCATCGGGTGCCAAAGGGGAAGTTGATTTTACACCCCAAATCCGCCCCCTTTTTTCTTCCAAACGAGGAGGGTATCCCCCCATACTTGACCCTCTTTTGTCTACTTCTCGCCCGCCGGAGGAGGGAACTACTCAGGATCGGTTCTGATGAACAGGGAAAAATTGCAGCGGAACTCGTCCTGACGTATGGAAGTGTTTTGTTGTGGATTTACCTGACTTCCATTCTCCTTTGTATTTGATCGATGCGATCGGGCCGTTTTTCCCGGGGTATGATCGTTTCCGGATCAACTGGTCCAAACTGCCCTGGATCCGCTTCCAGGAAATGAGCGCCGCCGAAATGAGCGAGGCATTTGCCGCGATACGGAAAGACATGCAGTCCTTCTGCCGCAGTGTCGCCCGAATCGGCTACAACGGGGTCACACTGGATGATGTGCCCCACCTCGCTCTTCACGAATTCTACGAAGAGCCAATCAACGGACGGATTGCCCTGTATCAAAAAGAGTTTCGCGAACTTTTCCAGACGATTCGTGCGGAAGGCCTCCAGGTCTACCTCACGATGGACATTCTCACCCTGACTCCGGGATTGGAGGCGAGACTTGGAAACAATGAACGGCGGCAGCGGCAGTTTCTGATCAGTCTCCTGGATCGTTTTTTCGTCGATTTCCCCGAAGTGGCGGGGGTCGTCCTGAGAATCGGGGAGAGTGACGGCCTCGATATCAAAGAGGATTTCCGCAGCAAACTCGTTCTGAAAAGCCCGGCAATGGTAAACCGATGCCTCAAAGCGATTCTCCCGATCTTCGAACATCATCGCCGTCGCTGCATTTTCCGGACGTGGACGGTGGGTGCCCATGAAGTCGGTGATCTCATCTGGCACGAGGCCACACTGGAAAAAACGGTCGAAGGAATCGAGAGTGCAGCGCTGGTTCTTTCGATGAAATACGGGGAGTCGGATTTTTTCCGCTACCTCTCCCTAAACCGGAACTTTTTTGTCACAGCGATACCAAAAATCGTCGAACTACAGACTCGCCGGGAATATGAGGGTTGCGGAGAATACCCGAGTTTTATCGGGGGCGACTACGAACAACTCGCGATCGAGTTACGCCAAGCTCCGAACGTTATCGGAATCTCGGTGTGGTGTCAGACGGGGGGATGGACTCCGTTCCGGAGGCTGGCTTTCATCGATTCTTCGGCGATCTGGACGGAGATCAATACCTTTGTGACCCTTCGCCTCTTCAAACACGGGGAGCTCGTCGAGGAAGCGATTTCGCATCTCCCCGATGTCGCGAACCCGACTGCGCTAATGGAACTGCTTCGCCTCTCGGAGGAGGTCGTCCTGCAGTTGCTCTATCTTCCCGACTTCGCGCGCCAGCGGTTCTATTTCCGGCGGGTTCGCATCCCTCCCCTTCTGGGGGTCTACTGGCACCATATCTTTGTGGCACATTCTCTGAAGAAGATGCTGAATCATCTCGTCGAGGACGGTGAGGTTTCGATCCGGGCGGGAAATGCCGCAATGGCAAAACTGAAACGAATGCGCATGCTCGCGCTCCAGTGTCACCTCCCCGAAGAGGACATTGAATACATGGAATACACCTTCGGCATCATCGCTCTGGCGAGGGAGTATTTTTTCCGGCCCTACGATGACGAAATCCGCGAGCGCCTTGAGACGGCGAAAAAGCAGTACAAAAAACGCTATCCGAAAGGGAGCCGGTATCGCTACACGGTGAAACTCGACTTCAAACCGTTCAAGATCAACCGCCGGTATATCGCTTTCATCTTCAACCATCTCGTGAGACGGACCCCGGGATACCGGGTCGTTGAGCGTATCATTGGCATGAAACTGCTTTCGATCGCGTATTTCGTTCTAAAACGTTCCCGGCCGAAAATGGTTCCCAAGATCGCGAGAAAAAGCGCGATGGGAATCGATGCGATTTTTAAATAGGAGCCCGGGCACAAAAAAGGCCCCCGATTTCCCGGGAGCCTCTTTCGAAAATTCAGAAAACGCTCGTCTCAGTAGTCCAACGCCACAGAACCCACTTGATCGGGGACAAGATACTCGCTTCCGCCGTCGAGGCAGGACGAGGCACGTTCGAGCCACTGCGAGAGCTGCACTTCGGCAAAACGGGGAAGTTCCGCAGGCTGATTGAGGGCCTCGACGAGGTCCAGACCGGCGTTGTCGAGTGCGGTGCGAAGATCATCGGAGATTCCGGGGAGCTCCACGATGCTGGCACCGAGATATCGCACGGCTTTGTCGGCAAGGCTGCCCTTCCATTTTACTTCGTTCTTCACGTCGCCGGGAAGGCGGGCGATGACGTAGTCGGCCTGGTCGGCAAAGATCTCCGTCAGATCACAGATTTCCTCGTTGCAACGTTCGCTCCGGGTGTCGGGAATGACGAGGGTCATCTCGGCGTCGATCTCGGCGAGGAGATTCTCAAGATCTTCCGCTTCGAAGAATTCTCCCCAGTTACGGGCACCACCCGAGTGAACATCGAGGATGACGGCGCTATTCTTATCAATTGCTGAAATCAACTGAGACAAATCAAACTGGTCTTCCAGATCCCAGAACTCTCCGGGAAAAGAATCCGTCATGTCGAGCTCGTTGGATGTTACGAGGAGATGCTTTACCTCCTGTGAAGCAAGGTGATGAGACAGTGTGCGAGCCACGGCGGACTTGCCTGAACGCTCCAGATCATTGACGACGACGATTAGTTTTTTCATGGCAAATCAAATAATTCAAGGTGAGTATAAAAGTTATAATAATCAGCGCAAGCTAAAAATTAAGACATTTTAAAAATAAATGTATTTTTTATAATTCAAGCCCGTTCAGAGACCGTTTTCGGACTTGGGGAGGGGGTGTTTGTTTTCGTGTATTGGCGTTATTGCGTAGGTGTCTGACGAGTATGACCACAAATTATTTTCAAATGTTCATTCTTTTTATTGCAAACGCCTTTTCCGGAGAGTTCGCGCCGGTTCCAGCGTCAAAAAGAATCCGAATTTCGTGGAGAATCGAGATTTCCGGACGGAGCCGCGAGCGGATGAATCGCAGGGAATTGGGGACTTTTCCCTTCTTTTTCCGGAGAGAGTGACCGTTCCCACCCCGGCTTTTCCTTTGACGGCGCGGAATTCCTCAATACGGTAGCGACAGCTGCCACAAAGAGTGGAGCGGAACCTGCCCCGGTAAAACTGCCGGGGCAAATTCGATTACAGAAATACGCTTGGTCTACCTTCTACCTATATGGCATCTTACGGAATCAATGGATTTGGACGCATCGGACGCAATGTGCTGCGTGCGATGACCCCAGAACAACTCAAAAAAGTCGTTGCGATCAACGACCTTACGGACAACAAAACGCTCGCTCACTTGCTGAAGTATGACTCCACCGCCGGTCGCTTCCATGGCACGGTAGAGTATGATGACGAGTCGATCACGGTGAACGGTCACCGCATTTTCGCAGCCGCCGAGCGCGACCCGGCAAATCTCGATTGGGGTGGCAAAGGAGTAGACGTGGTTCTCGAATCGACCGGCTTTTTCCTCGATAAAGCCGGAGCCGGAAAACACCTCGAAGCCGGTGCCAAAAAAGTCATCATCTCCGCTCCTGCGAAAGACCCTGATCTTACGTTCTGTATCGGGATCAACCACCACCTCTACGATGCGTCGAAGCATCACATCATCTCGAACGCATCTTGCACGACCAACTGTCTTGCGCCGATGGCGAAAGTCCTCAACGACTCTTTTGGTGTCGAAAAAGGATTCATGAGCACGATTCACTCCTACACGGGTGACCAGCGTGTTCTCGACGCTCCCCACAGCGACCTCCGTCGCGCCCGTACTGCAGCGGAGAACATCATCCCCTCTAGCACGGGAGCGGCGACCGCGATCGGTCTTGTCATCCCTGAGCTGAACGGCAAGCTCCAGGGTGGTGCCTTCCGCGTCCCGACGCCGACTGGCTCCGTCACGGACCTCACCGCGCTCCTCAGCAAAGACACTACCATCGCTGAGATCAACGACGCCTTCCGCGCTGCGGCAGAAGGTCCTCTCAAAGGGATCTTCAAGTACACCGAAGACCCGATCGTCCTCAAGGACATCGTAGGCGATCCTCATTCCTGTATCCTCGACGGTCTCATCACCATGGCGCAAGGCAACTTCGTCAAAGTGGTAGGCTGGTATGACAACGAGTGGGGTTACTCCAACCGTGCGGTCGATGCCATGGAACTCGTCGGACAAGGTCTTTAATTCTGACTTTTGGGTTTTTCTCAAGAAAAGAAGCGCCCCCGACTCCCCAGTTGGCGGGCGCTTTTTTTTTCGATAACTCCTCTCCTGACAGGACTACTTCCTGCTAATCTACTCTTCAAAACCAACTTCTTATGGCCAAACTCTCCATTCGTGACATCCAACCTGCCGGAAAACGCATCCTCATGCGTGTCGATTTCAACGTCCCCCTCGACGGCGAGGGCAAGATCACTGACGACACCCGCATCCAGGCAGCGATTCCGTCCATCGAACACCTCACCAAAGCCGGTGGACGCGTCATCCTGATGTCTCACCTCGGTCGTCCCAAAGGGGCACCCGATTCGAAATATTCTCTCAAACCTGTTGCCGAGCGTCTCGGGGAACTGCTCAGCGCCCCGGTGAAATTCGTCGAAGATTGCGTCGGTGAAAAGGCCGATGCGGCTGTTGCCGATCTGAAGGACGGCGAAGTTCTCCTCCTCGAAAACGTGCGTTTTCATGCCGGGGAGGAAAAGAACGATCCGGACTTCTCCAAACAGCTCGCCTCTCACGGAGACATCTACGTGAATGACGCCTTCGGCACCGCGCACCGCGCCCACGCCTCCACCGCCGGAGTGACCGAGTACATTGACACCTGCGCGATGGGATTTCTCATCGAAAAAGAGCTTGAGTATCTCGTCGACAAGCTGGAAAACCCGGCCCGTCCTTTTGTTGTCATCATGGGTGGCGCAAAAGTCTCTGATAAGATCGAAGTCCTCAACCGCCTCATGGAAAAAGCCGATGCTTTTATCATCGGAGGCGCGATGGCCAACACCTTTCGTCTCGCCCAGGGATACCAGATCGGGAACAGCCTTGCCGAACCGGACAAGACCGACCTCGCTCTCAAGATCCTCGACATCGCGGAGAAAAACAAAATCGAATTCCTCCTACCGGCCGACACGAGACACACCGCCGAATTTGCCGACGATGCCCCGACCGAAGTCACCGCTCCTTGGGGCGAAGGCGGAGCCATTCCAGATGGACGCGAAGGGATCGACATTGGCGACCGCGCCATCGTTGATTTTTCCAAAAAGATCGCCGAAGCCGGCACCATCATCTGGAACGGCCCCATGGGTGTTTTTGAAAAACGCGGGTTCGACATCGGAACGAAAGCCATTGGCAAAGCCATCGCGGAAAACACAACAGCGATCAAGATCGTCGGTGGGGGTGACTCCGTGACGGCGGCAAACAAATTCGGTTTCGGAGAAAAAATGGACCACATGTCCACCGGCGGCGGAGCCTCCCTCGAACTGCTCGAAGGAAAAGTCCTCCCCGGCATCGCCGCACTCGACGACAAGTAAACCAGAGAAAAATCCGAAAAGCAAAAAAGCCAAACCGCTACCAGCTAAACAGCTAACAAATGAGCCGCAAAACCATCATCGCCGCGAACTGGAAGATGAACATGACACCGTCCGAGACGGCGTCGTTCCTCGATCCATTCCTCGCGACATTCCCCACAGCCACTTCGGTGGACATCGTCATCGCTCCTCCCTTTGTCTCTCTTGCGAAGGCTTCGGAGTTGACTGCCGCCAATCCCGCCGTCGCACTCTCCGCGCAGAATATGTCGCACGAAGCATCCGGCGCCTTCACCGGTGAGACTAGTGCTGCCA
>JAGPCC010000304.1 GCA_018058245.1 Verrucomicrobiales bacterium | reverse complement strand
GCTGGAGGCGTTCGGGAGATCGGAAATATCGAGAGCTTCCAACTCCAACATACCGGTAAGAGAAAAGCGAGGGTAGAGCCCTGACTCGGCCACCCCGATTTTCGCCACCGCAGATGCCAGATTCCGTTCGGCCCGTCTCACATCCGGGCGTGCCCGCAGGAGATCCGCCGGGCGACCCATGCCGTACTTCCCGGCCGGGAGAGGGATGTACTGATGAGAACTGTTCAGAAGTTTGATCACCGTGTGCGGAAATCCGCCCGTCAGCGAGGCGAGGCGATTCCTCGACGCTGCGAGTTGCCCCTGGAGCTGGGGAACGATCGCATTCGTCGTTTCGAGATTCGCCCGAGCCTGAGTCACATCGATTTTCGAGACCAAACCCGCATCGAGGCGGCTCTGCGCCAGATCGAGAGAATCCTTTTGGATGCCGATGTTTCGATTTGCGACCGAGATTCGCTCTTCATAAGTCCGGTAGTCGATGTAGTTCAGGGCAACATCGGCGAAAAGAGTCACGAGAACATCCCGGTAATTTTCGATCGAACTCGTGGTAGCAGCGTCCGCAGACTCCACCCCGCGTCGTAATCCCCCGAACACATCCAGCTCCCACCCCGAGGAAAGCCCCGTGGAAAAGACATCGGTCGGATTTGCACCGAAAACGGATCCCGAGCTTTCACTCCGCTTCACCCGGTTGTAGCTGTCGACCGTCTCTAGATTGGGGAATAAGGTACTGGCGGCCACACCCCGTTGCGCGCGGGCCTCGACGATTCGCTGGAGTGCGATTTGGAAGTCAGGGTTATCGGCCCGGGCGCGCGCGATCAACTCATTGAGCACCGGATCGTTGAAGCTACGCCACCATTCCGAGAGACACGCCGCATCGTCATTGAGATGAGACTGAACGCTCAAAGTCCAGGCATCGGGAACCGTAGACCCCGGCGTGGCGTAGTTCACCCCCACCGTTTCACAGCTTGGAAGCGACAAGATCACTCCCGCTATGAACGTGAGTAACAAGAGGCGTCCGCAACTCAGGAATCTTGAATTCCGATTGCGTGTCGAGATGTGATCGTGAGACTTCATGAAAAGGAGAGCTTCGCTTCCCATACAGAAACAGTGCGGTCGCAGAAGCGGTATCGCTTGGCAAGCAAATTTTCCCGTCAGGAAAGGAATGGGATCCTCTTCGGAACGGGGAGATGTGAAGAGGAAGTGAAATCATTATAGCGAATCATTCCGTCCTCTCTCGCTTTCCGTCTGATTTTGCAGATCGTTTCCGTGTGACTGATTTCTACGCAAAAACCTCCGCAACGGGTGTGCCCTTCCCGTCCTCTGTGACATAAAACGGACGGCCTTCAATGACAAACTCGGTCTTGGGACTGATTCCCATGGCGGTCATGATGGTCGCGTGAAGATCGGCCACAGAGACAGGTTTTTCGACCGCGACGAGGGGGCGCTCGTCGGCAGTGCGTCCGTAGAGATTCCCCTTTTTTACACCGCCGCCAAAGAGTACGACGCTGGTTCCGCCGGTGAAATGGCGGTGCAATCCGTAGTGTTTTGCCTCGGTGATTTTATCGACCTTGTGAGTTGCCTGGTCGTTGGCGGTGGAACCGGGTCGGCCTTCCATGATTGCGTCGCGGCTGAATTCTGATGCGATGACAACGAGGGTACGATCGAGGAGTCCCCGCTCTTCGAGATCGAGGATGAGTTGCGCGATGGGGCGATCCACTTCGCGGTGGAGTCGCTCCACGGTCCCGTGACCATCGGCGTGGGTGTCCCAGTGCAGGAAGGGAACATACTCGGTTGTGACCTCAACGAAGCGCGCTCCGTTCTCGACGAGCCGTCGCGCGAGGAGACAGCCGCGGCCGAATCGGGAGGTGTCATATTTTGCGCGCACCTCGGCCGGTTCTTCTTCGATGTTGAAGGCGGCTCGTTCTTTGGAGCCAAGCAGCCGATAAGCATTGTCCATCGAGCGTAGCAGCGAGCTTTGCTGGTAGTCGCTCGCATACTCGCGATGGGGATTCTGATCGACGAGTTTGCGGTAGAGTCGATTGCGGTTTGCAAAACGCTCGGCGGTCATGCCTTCGGGTGGTTGCACTGATTTGGCAGCTTCTTCCGGAAAGGGCAGATTCATCGGCCCGTATTCGCTCCCGAAAAAACCGGCGGTGGTGAAGGCCTTTAGTTCCTCTTTTTCGCCCACACCCTCGAGGCGCTGACCAATATTGATAAAGGGAGGCATTACCGGATTTTTTGGTCCTAACACTCGCGCCATCCACGATCCGATGTGGGGGCAGGCGACGGTCTGCGGCGGCACATAACCGGTATGCCAGTGGTATTGATGGCGGGAATGCAGGATGCTCCCGAGATCGGGCTGCACGGCGGAACGAATCAGCGTCGCGCGATCCATGACCGAGGCAATGTTCTCCATTCCTTTGCAGATCCGGATGCCATCGACGGCAGTGTTGATCGCAGGAAACGTGCTGAGGACGGAGTCGACTGCCATGCCCGGTTCAAAAGGTGAGTATCGTTTCGGGTCAAACGTTTCCGGAGCGGCCATGCCTCCGGCGAGCCAGAGGAGGATGCAGGCATCCGCTTTTGCCTCGGGTTGTTCGAGTCCTTTTCCGCGAACGAGCTGTGGTTCCCCGCTCATCCACGCAGCGGCTCCGGCGAGGGAGAGTCTTTTCAGAAAGTCACGCCGGATGATGTGGTCGGGTGTCTCGGGATCAAAGGGGAAATTCATGGGAGCAAAGAGGGTGGGGCCGCAGAATAAATAGGGTTGTGGTAGGCTATCGAACAAAGAGGAACTCCGGCGTCATGAAAATCGACCACAGGAGATCCGCGAGATCCGCTGCGGTGGGATTGTCACCGAGAGTTTGGGTGAGGAGATCTTGCTCCGCTTTGTCTGGGAGCCGGGTGAGGGTGGAGAGAAATAGGTCGCGAACAAAGACCGCAGAATCTTCGCGCGCCTTGACGGCGAGGGTCTCTGCCCCGTGTTGCAGGTTTTCGGCTAGGGTGGAGTTGTTTGCGAGGTCGATGGCTTCGAGGGTGGAGAGTTCATTGGGGCGCGATGTCACGATCTGATCCCGATTCGGTCGACCGAGACTGCGCATCAGAAAATCACTTTGTAGGAGCGAGGCGCGGATCATGAGATCGCTATTCGCGGAGATGTCAGCGAGGAGGGTGCCGGTGAGGGGATCGACCGCATGGGACCAAGCGGGAAGCGATACAGGAGTGGCTTTTTCCCACGGGAGTTTTTCGATGGGCCACTTCGCCGCGTTGGGGCTTTCGGGAACTTTCATCGAGACTTGCCACTGATCGTCGGTGGAGATGATTTCGTCGCTGCCATCTTCATAGACCAGTCGCAGTGCTGCGTAGGCACCGGCAGGATTGGGCGTGTCGAGACCATTTTCCGCAACGAGGAGGAGTCGGTTGATCCCTGCGATGATGGGGGCGATGACGGTTTGTGGTTGTGCCCAATTTTCCCCGGTGAGGAGTTGTTTGCCATTGAGATAGAGGGTGAAGCGGTTGTCGACACTGATGAGAAGGCCGGCCGATTTAACCGTCTCCTTTGGTTTGAAATCGCGACGCAGGAGGATGCGCTCCCCACCGGGAGGCGCTCCCGCAGCGGCGGATGGTCCCCAGATCCAGGTAGACTTTTGAGCGAACTTTGAAGAAGTGGATGCGTCGCTCAGGCCGCGGACAACGGGAGCGTCGAACTTCTGCGGAGCCGTTCCGGTGAGGCTCCAAAGCAGGTCGGTGAACTGCTCGGCGGTGAGGCGTTTGGCACGGGGGCCACCATAGGTGTAGTGGATGCCGGTGTCTTCTTCTTTGAGTTGCTGCGTGCGGCTTTGATAGGCCTGGGAATTGGCGATCAGAGAAACTGTGTGTTTGAGATCGTAGCCGCTCTTCTGAAAATCACTGGCGAGAAAATCGAGAAGGTCGGGGAGCCATGGTTCGGTTTGCATGGCATCGAGCGGATGAACGATGCCGCGACCCATGAGTTGACCCCAGAGGCGATTTACGATGGTGCGGGTGGTGCGACCATTTTCCGGATGGATCATGAGATCGGCGAGTTGTGAAAGACGGGTCGCTTTGTCCGCCGCTGGATCGATCTCTCCGATTTCCGGGAACAACCAGGCCGCATGGGCCACTTCTCCGGTCGCTTTGTCACAGCGATGCAGCGCAAGGGGAGCGTCCGAGTAGATCGCGGCGAGTCCATAGGCGTCGGCGAGTTTCCAACGATCGATGAAACTGTCGTGACAGGAAGCGCATTTCATATTGATCCCGAGGAAGGACTGGGAGATGCTCTGAGCGAACTGAATCGGGAGGCTCTGCGCGACACTGACGGTGCCTCGCCACTCGATTCCTCGGATGAAACCGCCGCTCGAAGAATTCGGAGGAGAAATGAGTTCCCGCGTGATTTGGTCAAATGGTTTGTTCGACTTGAGCGACTCATAGAGCCAAGCAGAAATCTGCGTGCGTCCTCCCGTGATGAATCCCGTTCCGGAGTAGTCGTTGCGAAGGAGATCATTCCAGAAGGTGAGCCAATGGTCGGCATAGCTGAGATCGCGTCCGAGGAGTTCGGCGATGAGCGTGGAACGTTTTCCGGAGTCCGTATTTTCCAGAAACGAGAGCGTCTCCTCCGGGGTGGGAAGCAGCCCGATGAGATCGAGTGAGATACGCCGGAGAAAGGTTGCGTCGTCGATTCCCGCCGGGCGGGGGAGTTTTTCCATCGTGAGATAGTGATCGATGAACCGGTCGACGGGGTTTTCCCGGTGATCGGTGATCGCGGGGAGCTCTGGCATGCGTGGTCGCAGAGGTGGCTCATAGGTAGGCAGGCCGAAGGTGAATCCCGCTTCCCATTTCATGCCTTCATTCACCCATTCCTTGAGCAGCGCAAGGTGTGCGGCTGGGACGCGGGGTTTTTTCTCGGGCGGCATTTGCACTTCCGGGTCGGTCTCTTCGACCAATTCGAGAAAGTAGGAAGCGGTCGCGTCGCCCGGTGTGGCTGCGTCATCTTCGAGGAAGAGCTCTTTTGTATTCAGGGAAAAACCGCCTTTCGCCTTGTCCCCTCCGTGGCAATCGATGCAGTGTTCTTTTAAAATCGGCACGATCTGATGCACAAAATCCACTTCGGCACGGAGCGTCTTGCAACCCAGAGCGAGAAGAACAGGGGAAATGATGTGAAAGGGAAATCTCATGCGCTTTCCATGATACACAGGAAAATACCTTGTCTCCAAGGCGCATGAACGTTGCGTAAGATCCGATATTGTTTGGGTTGGTGGATATTTCGCCACTTTTTGAGGAATTTGGAGAATTTCTCGGGCGAGAAATCGTCCCTTTCGGGGTGGTTCAGGAACTGCTATCTTCAGCACGAATGAAATCCCTCCCCCTGCTCATTTTCGCTGCGATCCTCGTCGCTCTGGTCGGGGGTGGGATTGGTCGGGGAAATAATCGAGTTGCGGTGGAAAAAAAATTGGCTGGGAGAGTTGCGGCTTCGGGGATCACGGGGAAAGGGAGCGGGGGGGTGACCGTCGTTTTCGATCACTTCACGGGAGTGGTCTCGGGCCGGGTGAATTCCGAAGAAGAGCGACGGACTCTTCTTGCGCGACTTCGGGAGAGCATCGGGGCAGGTCGGCTTTCCGACCACCTCGAACGGACCGTGGCCCCGGTGGATCCGGTCGCCCAGCGCAGACCCGGTTCGGAAACAATCCCTCAGATCCCGCCTTCGATGACCTTGCTTCCGGGGAATGGACTTGCGATGATTTTGAGCGGGGTCGTTCCCTCTGAGGATGTGAAAAGTGGGTGGTTTGAAGCAGTCCGGCGGTCTGCCCCAGAATTGTTGAAGGTGGAAAACCAGATCATCGTGAAACCCGGCGTGACGAGGGAACCGTGGGTCGATCTCGTCCCCGATTTTCTCGAGCGCGTCTTCGCGGGGGTGCAG
>JAGPCC010000303.1 GCA_018058245.1 Verrucomicrobiales bacterium | reverse complement strand
GACTCCGACGGAGATCCGGCTGACGGGTGGGGGGAGTAAGAGTGCGATCTGGCGTCAAATCTCTGCGGATGTCTTTGGGGTTCCGGTCGTTTCTCTCCAGACCGCAGAGGGCGCGAGTCTCGGTGGAGCGATCCAGGCGGCGCATGTTGATGGACAGGGCAGCTATGGGGAACTGGGGGCCCGGCTCATTGCTCTGGACGAGGCGAGTCGCTGCGAGCCGAATGCAGACTTGGTGCCGGTCTATGCGGACAAGCTCGATCAACACATCGCTCTGACGGGGATTCTGCGCGACGGAGGACAGTTCTGAGACGATCTAAGATGGCAAAACGAGCAGAGAGAGAGGGCGCAATCGGTAGTGAGTTGTCCCCGAAAGCGAGGTGGATCGGTTTTTTCGGGGCGTGCCTGATCCGCATGATCTCCGGGACGCTGCGCTGGCGGCTTCATGATCCCTCTGGGGTGGCCACTGCGCCTCCGGAACATGCCATGATCTGGACTTTCTGGCACAACCGGATTTTTACTCTTCCGGCGGTGTATCATCGATATTTGAAGACCCGGAAGGGGGCGGTTCTCACCAGCGCGAGTCGGGATGGCGAGATCATTGCTGCTGTCGTGGCCCGTTTCGGGTGTGCAGCGGTTCGCGGTTCTTCTTCGCGGCGGGGGATTGCAGCGCTCTTGGGTTTAAAAGAGGCGATTCAGAATGGGTATGACGTCGCGATCGTCCCAGATGGGCCAAGGGGGCCCCGGTATCGTCTCGGACCGGGTGCCGTGAAGCTCGCGGAACTCACCGGTGCCGCAATCCTGCCGGTTCGGGTGGAATACGGGTCGGCCTGGGTTTTTCAAAGTTGGGACCGCTTTCAATTGCCAAAGCCTTTTACTACGGTCGATGTGTTTCTCGGTCCCTGCACTTTCGTGTCATCTGGCCTTGATGAGGAGGGATTTGAGGGAGAGCGTCTTCGCATTGAACAACTAATGAATCCTGCTAATGAAACTGATTGAAGGAGCTCCGATCGCGGAGATCGTCTATGAAGAGTGTGCCGCCTCGTTCGCAGTGCTCCAAGCTGCCGGATATCTTCCCGGTCTTGCGGTGGTGCTCGTAGGGGATGACCCGGCGTCGAAAGCCTACGTGGGTGCAAAGGACCGGAAGTGCCGTGAATTGGGACTCCACTCGGTGAAGATCGAGAAACCGGCCACGACGACTCAGGCGGAGTTACTTGCCGTGATCGATGCTCTCAATCTCGATGACGCGATTCACGGGATTCTCGTTCAGATGCCACTCCCTCGACATCTCGACGAAGAGGAGGTCATCCGACGGATTGATCCTGCAAAAGACGTCGATGGTTTGCATCCGGTGAATCTCGGGAAGCTCGCGATGGACGATCCCAGTGGATTTGCCCCGTGCACGCCGTCTGGGTGCCAGCGAATGTTGCTCGAGAGTGGAATCGAGACCGAGGGGAAGCACGTGGTCATCGTCGGGCGAAGTCTCCTCGTAGGCAAGAGTCTGGCCCTTCTCTTGATGGGCAAAGGAAAAGGTGCAAATGCGACCGTAACCGTGGCTCACTCCCGGACAAAAAACTTACCGGCCCTTACAAAAACCGCCGATATTCTCGTCGCAGCGATCGGAATTCCTCGGTTTATCGGCGTGGATCATGTCAAAGAAGGGGTCGTCATCATCGACGTAGGGATCAATCGAATTGAAGATCCGACGGCAAAAAATGGGACTCGACTTGTCGGAGACGTTGATTTTGAAGCGGTTTCTGATTTGTGCAAAGCGATCACCCCCGTGCCCGGCGGAGTCGGTCGGATGACGATCGCGATGTTGATGGCAAATACGATTCGAGCTTGTTGCCTGAGATCGGAAAAAGAATCGAGTGAGGCTGATATTTCCTGATAAATCGGGTTTTTTCCCTAGCCAGTGATCGCTATTGAAGCGAGCTTAATTGCCATTTCTGCGTTCTGAACTTCCCTATCAATGAGTCATACCATCCCTGCCCGTGCGAACGTCGATCTAATCGACCAGAAGTATGTTGAATGGAAGGAGGATCCCAATTCTGTCGATCAGAACTGGGCGATGTTCTTTGAGGGCTTTGAACTCGGTCTGACGCAGCCCGCTTCGCCTCGAAAGGGAATCACTGCGGGTCCAGAAACGGAAATCGTGGGTGGTCTGGATATGGCCATGCGTGCTCGCATCGTCACGCTCGTAGAAAGCTATCGAACTCTCGGCCATACCGCTGCCTGGCTCGATCCTCTCGATGTCTCGTCGTCCCAGCCACGTCTTCTCAGTCTCGAGGAACTGGGATTTGATGAATCGCACCTCGATGAAGAGGTTTCGACCCAATTTTACGAAAAAGGCCGGCGAATGAAACTTCGCGAGTTGGTGGAACGCCTCCAGCGGACCTACTGCCAAAAAATCGGCTTTGAATTTATGCATATCCAGACTCCGGAAATCCGGAACTGGATTCGCAAGCGGGTTGAGGTCCGAATTGAACGCCCCGAACCACCAATTGAGAAGAAAAAGGATGCGCTGAGATGGCTTGCGGAAGCGGAGCTTTTTGAACGCTTTCTTCATCGGAAGTTTGTGGGGCAAAAGCGATTTTCCCTGGAGGGCGGCGATGCTCTGATGGTCGCTCTGAATGGTCTGATGCAGCGTTTCCCCGAACTTGGGGTGACCGAAATGGTCATGGGAATGGCCCACCGGGGGCGGCTGAATGTTCTCGCGAATCTTCTCCATAAACCTCTTACGGTATTGCTCTATGAATTTTCGGACAATTATGTTCCGAATCTCGTCGCGGGAGATGGGGATGTGAAATATCACCTCGGATATGAGTCAGATCAGGACATCAACGGATCGATCGTCAAAATTCAACTGGCGGCAAATCCGAGCCACCTCGAAGCGGTCAGTCCAGTCGTCGAGGGCAAGGCGCGTGCTCGTCAGCGGGGAAATGACGCCCAGCTGAGGGACTCGTTTGTCGATCGGGACACGATCATCCCGGTTTTGATCCACGGAGATGCGGCCTTTGCAGGACAAGGAAGTGTTACGGAAACACTGAACCTTTCTCAGCTCCTCGGGTATCGCACCGGCGGCACGGTACATATCGTGATCAACAATCAGATTGGTTTTACAACGACTCCGAAGGATGCCCGTTCGTCCGTCTATTGTACGGACGTTGCAAAAATGATCGAGGCTCCCGTGTTCCATGTGAACGGGGATTCGCCCATGGATGTGCTCTACGTGACCGAACTTGCCCTCGATTTCCGCCAACGATTCGGACGGGATGTCGTAATCGATATCGTCTGTTATCGCAGGCACGGGCACAACGAGGGAGATGAACCCGCTTTCACGCTTCCGAAGACGTATCATGAGATCAGCCGGCACGATACCCCGCTGACCATTTTCCGCAGGGAGTTGGTAGAATCGGGGCAGATCACCGAAGAAGAAGCCGATGCCATCGAAGGAGCGTATCAAGACAAGCTCGACAGTGAGTACTCTGAGCTCGAAGAAGCGACCCGCCGTGGAGACGGTCATCGTCTCGCCGAGGCAGCGGTGGACCCGCAACCGGAGTATTCGCATGGTCCGTATGCCACTGGGGTCGAGGTCGAGGAAGTCCGGACCATCGGAAAACGGATCTCCATCATTCCTTCCAATGTGAATGTGAATGCCAAGCTGGCCTCTCGATTTCTCGCGCCGAGGCTTCATGCCATCGAATCGGGAGAGGGGATCAACTGGGCGTTTGGAGAAGCCTTGGCTTTTGGATCCCTTCTTCGGGAAGGATATGCAGTGCGCCTTTCGGGGCAGGATTGCCGCCGAGGAACCTTCAGTCACCGCCACGCGGTGCTCTACGATTCCGAAACCCGGCAGCGCTACACTCCGCTGAATCATCTCGTATCTGGACAAAAGCAGAAACTTTGGGTCTACAACAGCCACCTCTCAGAATTTGCAGTGCTCGGATTTGAGTATGGATATTCCCTGCACGCTCTGGATGCGCTGATTCTGTGGGAAGCCCAGTTTGGAGATTTTGCGAATGGGGCACAGGTGATTATTGATCAGTTCATCTCCTCGGCGGAATCCAAGTGGCAGCGAGCCAGTCATCTCGTGTTGCTTTTGCCGCATGGGTATGAAGGGCAGGGGCCAGAGCACAGTAGTGCAAGGCTGGAGCGTTTCCTCCAGTTGTGCGCCGACGAGAACATGCAGGTTTGCAATATTACGACGCCGGCCCAGTATTTCCATGTGTTGCGCCGTCAAATGCACCGGCCCTTTCGTAAGCCGCTCGTAATCATGACTCCAAAGAGTCTTCTTACATTTCCGGGATGCGTTTCCAAGATTGAAGAATTTGGTGCAGGAACGTGTTTTCACGAGATCATCGATGATTTCTCGGAAGATCGAAATAGTGCGGACCGCATCAGTCGGCTGATTTTCTGCTCAGGGAAGGTCTATTACGACCTGCTCGCCTACCGTCGTGAGAATGAGGTCAAGAACGTCGCGATCATCCGGATTGAACAACTATATCCGTTTCATTCGGAAAAGATCGCGGAAATCGCGGCGGGGTATCCCAACGCGAGTAAGTGGGTCTGGTGTCAGGAAGAACCTCTCAACATGGGTGCCTGGACGTCCATCGGGCCGCATTTGCAGAAACTCACCGACCACCGGGTGAGGTACACCGGTCGGGATACGGCCTCGAGTCCCTCGAGCGGTTCCAAAGCGATTCACAAATATGAGCAGAAGCGCCTCCTCGACGATGCCTTCAACAAGTAAGCTCTTTCCGTCCGCTGTGATGGCGGCATTTTTCTTCGATCTGACAACTACACAAAATAATGGCGCACGAGATTAAGATTCCTTCGGTGGGCGAATCCATCACTTCCGCAACCCTCGGCACTTGGCACAAGGGGGAAGGTGAATATGTGAAAGCCGGTGAGATCCTCCTCACGATCGAGACCGATAAAATTTCGACCGAGCTCGAGTCAGACCGTGATGGGTATCTGCATCATCTCGCGGCAGAAGGTGCGGAACTTGCGATCGGTGCTCCGGTTGCGAGTATCGAAGAGGGGGATGCACCAGCGGGGCAGTCCTCTTCAGATTCGGCTCCGGCGGCATCGGCGCCGGAACCATCCGCTACTTTAAAATCAGCGGAAGTGAAATCGAAATCAGCGACGGACACGTCCGGAGGAGGTGAAACCGTGAAAGCCACTCCGGTTGCAAGAAAGATTGCTGAAGGCGAGGGAATAGACCTCTCGAGCGTCAGCGGCACCGGTAGCGGAGGGAAAATCACGAAGGCAGATGTTTTGGATGCCGCTGGTAGTCCTAGTAGCACTACCAGTGTTGGTGCTGCAACGGGCCGGGGAAGTGATCCCAGTCCAGCAACGGCGGAGAGCGTGGTGCCGAGTTCTAAAAGGGTGACCAGGAAGAAGATGTCGCCCTTGCGCCGTAAAATTGCGACCCATCTGGTGAATGCTCAACAGGAAGCCGCGATTTTAACGACGTTTAATGAGTGCGACATGTCTGCAATCATGGATCTGCGGAAGCGGGTGCAAGAGGACTTTGTCGCACGACATGGGGTGAAACTAGGCTTCATGTCATTTTTTATCAAAGCGGTCGTGGATGCGCTGAAGGCGGTGCCCTCGGTAAATGCGCAGATTGAGGGCGATGAACTGATCGAGAATCATTTTTACGATATCGGGATTGCGGTGGGAACGGACAAAGGGCTCATGGTCCCGGTGATGCGCGATTGTGATCAGAAGTCGTTCGCCGAACTGGAAAAGGGGATCGTCGGGTACGCGGGAAAGGCTCGTGACGGGAAGATGGCGCTTACAGATCTTCAGGGTGGAGTGTTCACGATTACCAACGGTGGAACTTACGGATCTCTCCTGAGTACCCCCATCCTCAATCCTCCCCAATCGGGAATTCTCGGGATGCACAGCATCCAGCAACGCCCCATTGCGGTAAATGGTGAGGTTGTGATCCGTCCGATGATGT
>JAGPCC010000302.1 GCA_018058245.1 Verrucomicrobiales bacterium | reverse complement strand
CCTCGACGCCCTCCACGAACAAACCCAACACCTCGCCCGCCTCTACACCCGCAAGCTCGCCGCGCTGGAGGAGTTGAAGAAGTCGCTGCTGCACAAGGCTTTTTCGGGTGCGCTCTAGCGAACGCCCCACAATCACCAAACATACTAACCACGATGCCGAAGCCGCGAAAAGTGTGGACGATGAGTCCTGCCAAGAGTTCCAAGCCGCCCGTGCCTGAGTCAATCAAGGCGGAACTGGCCGACAAGGCCAGGGATCTGATCGAGAATGTCTTGAAACCCAGGCACGTGCTGCCGCCCAAACCAGATGCGTCGTTCCACTACCTCACGGACCTCAGCGGGAAATGGAACCGGGGGTATTTCTACTTCACCGCCATCTACGCCAGTCCAGGCCCGAACGCGCTCAGCCCCACTTTCGAGACGAAGTTTGCGCGGATGGAATACGTCGGAGACGGCCATTTCGCCCTCGCTTACCTACGGCATACGGGCGCATGGGTAACAATCTATGAAGCTCTTTCCATGGATGAGTGCCTGAAGGCTATCCAAGACAACCCATGGTTCCAGCCATGAGCAAAAGCTCGCCGCGCGGGAGGAGTGGAAGAAATCGCTGCTGCACGAGGCCCTTTCGGTCGAGTTGTGATTGCAGGGGTTTGACTCTTTGGTCCTTTTTGACCCATCTGACGCCTTACGGGATGGCATTGGCCGGGAAGGTCACCAGGCTGCAAAAACGAAGGTGATATTTTGACCGTTTTCCGCTACCTTTTCTGGATGAGTCAGAATCCAGATGTCCGGTGGCGGCAACGTCTCCAGAGTTTTCGAAAGGCGCTCGGCCAGTTATCCAACGGTGTCAAGATCGCGGAGGAGCGGAGCCTGTCGGATCTGGAAACCCAGGGCCTTATCCAGGCTTTTGAATTCACTCACGAGTTGTCGTGGAAGGTGATGAAGGATTTCCTCAGCTCTCACGGCACGATGAATCTCTATGGTTCGAAGGATGCAACGCGGGAGGCTTTTTCCCAAGGGCTGATTACCCATGGAGAAGTGTGGATGGAAATGATCACTAGCCGGAATCAGACGAGTCACACCTACAATAAAGACACCGCTGACGAGATCTCAAAGGCGATCATTGGTCAATATGCACGGGAGTTTCAGTGGTTTCTCAAGCGGTTCACCGAATTGGAAGCACAGGAAGAATGAAAGACGCACACGGGCTCAAGGCGGCGACTATCGCAAGAATCGTGGAAGTACTGCGGTCTTTCCCTGAAATGGAGAGGGCGATGCTCTTTGGTTCCCGGGCCAAGGGAACCCATGAACCGGGTTCCGATATCGACCTGGCGCTCTCGGGGGAGGGCCTCGATTGGCGTGCGCTGGGACGTATCGATGATGCCCTCGACGATCTATTGCTTCCCTATCGTTTCAGCCTGATCACCCTCGACGAGCGCACCGACGAGGACGTGGCGGCTCACGTCCGCCGGGTAGGCTCACTCTTTTACGAGCGCGATCTGATGGTGCGCGCATGAACGAAGCAGCAGGCTCGCCGCGCTGGAGGAGTTGAAGAAGTCGCTGCTGCACAAGGCCTTTTCAGGAGAGTTGTGAGGGTTTACTTTCCAGTCCAACTCCTTTATCTCTTACTCTATGAAACCACGAGTCCTCGATCCGCCGCGAATCGAATACCTGCGAGTGCAGAACTACCGAGCCCTGAAGAATCTCGAGTTGAAAGCACTGACACCCCTGACGGTTTTTCTAGGCCCGAACGGCAGCGGGAAGTCGACGATCTTCGATGTGTTTGCTTTTCTCTCGGAATGTTTTCAGAGCGGGCTGCGCAAAGCCTGGGACCGGCGGGGGCGCTTCAAGGAACTACGGACACGGGGGGCAGAGGGAAATATCATCTTCGAAATCAAATACCGCGAACGGAAATCGTCACCATTGATTACCTATCATCTCGAAATCGGTGAGGATGCAAAGGGGCCGTTCGTCGCTCGTGAATACTTGAGATGGAAGCGGAAGCATCCGGCGGCTCCCTTCAATTTTCTGGACTTTGGTCGCGAGACACCGGGAAGTGGCGAGGTGGTGACGGGCGATATGCCAGACGCGGATGACACGCGAACACCCGAGCGCCTCGACTCACGCGAACTGCTGGCGGTGAACACGCTGGGACAACTGGCAAAGCACCCGCGGGTGGGAGCTTTGCGTCGCTTCGTGACAGGCTGGTATCTCTCCTACCTCAGTGCGGACAGCACTCGCGGCGTACCCGAGGCGGGGCCCCAGGAACGACTGAGCACAACGGGGGACAATCTCCCGAACGTGGTGCAATACCTGAAAGAGGGCTACGAGGAAAGGCTGAACCTGATCTTGCAAAAGCTCGCAGAGCGTGTCCCACGACTGGAAAAGGTGGATGCGACAGTAATGCCAGACGGCCGCCTGCTGCTACAGGTGAAGGATGCGCCATTTGAGAAACCGGTGATGGCAAAATTCGCCTCGGACGGCACGCTGAAGATGCTGGCATACCTGACGCTGCTGCACGATCCGGATCCGCCTCAACTGATCGGGATCGAGGAACCCGAGAATCAATTGCATCCGCGCCTCCTCCCCGAATTGGCAGAGGAATGCAGAGCCTCCTCGGCGGCATCGCAATTGATGGTGACGACGCACTCGCCTTTCTTTGTGAATGCTCTACATCCGAACGAAGTGTGGGTCCTCTACCGCACGGAGGATGGCTTCACCCAGGCGCGCCGCACGTCGGAGATGCGGGGTATCGCCGAGTTCATGGAGAATGGGGCACAACTCGGGGAGTTGTGGATGGAGGGGCATTTCGAGGTGGGTGATCCACTAACAAACCGAGGGGCGGAAAAGGTGTCCAAGAGCAACCGAAATCGAGGGTGAGAGATGCACATAGAATTTCTTCTCGAAGAACCGTCGGCAGAGGCCTTCTTTGCGGAATTTCTCCCGCGAACGATGCCGGAGGGAACAACCTGGAATTTGATCCAATTCAAGGGAAAATCGAATTTACTCGCGAAGCTCGAAAGTCGCCTGAAAGCATACGCAGCCTGGCTCCCGGACGATTGGCGAATCGTGGTCCTCGTAGACGAAGACCGGCAGGATTGCGCCGTTTTGAAGAATCGGCTGGAGGTGGCGGCATTGACCTCGGGCTTGATAACAAAAACCAAGGCACGCGGGGTAGCGTTTCAGGTGTTGAACCGAATTGCGGTCGAGGAATTGGAGGCCTGGTTCTTCGGTGATGTCGAGGCTCTGATTTCAGCGTATCCGGGAGTGCCAGCCTCGCTCGGGAGCCGCGCGAATTTTCGCGATCCTGACGCTGTGCCAGGTGGAACGTGGGAGGCGATCGAGAGGACACTCCAACGGGCGGGGCACTTTGCAGGCGGGCTCGGAAAGATCGAGCTCGCCCGGACGATGGGCAAACACATGGAGCCCAGTCGTAACCGTTCGGCCAGTTTTCAGTGCTTCATGGCGGGACTGGCTGCCCTTTAGATTCCAACCGATGAACGAAGCCGAAACCCGCGCCGAATTGATCGACCCCGCGCTGAAAGCGGCGGGATGGGGTGTCGTCGAGGGCAGCCGCATCCAGCGCGAATACCGTATCACTCTGGGCAGCATCGTGGGTCGCGGCCAGCGCAGCCAGGCCGACATCGCGGACTATCTACTGGTCTATCGCAATACGAAGCTGGCGGTGATCGAAGCGAAGGCACGGGACAAACCACTGACGGAAGGCGTCGCCCAGGCGAAGGACTACGCAGGCAAGATGGCGGTGCGCTATGCCTTCAGTTCGAACGGTCAGGGTATCTACGCGATCGACATGGAGACGGGTGTCGAGGGGGAGACCTCCGCCTATCCGACGCCAGAGGAACTTTGGGCGGTGACCTTCGCCCAGGCAAACTCGTGGCGCGATCGGTTCGCGGCGATACCCTACCCGGACAAGAGCGGCAGTTGGACGATACGCTATTATCAGGAAACGGCGGTCAATCGGGTGCTGGAGAAGATCGTAGCGGGGGAGCATCGCATTCTCCTGACGCTCGCGACGGGAACGGGGAAAACGTCGATTGCCTTCCAGATCGCATGGAAGCTCTTTCAAGCACGCTGGAATCTCGTCGAATGGAATACGGGGGGCGAACCGACGCGCCGTCCCCGCATCCTCTTCCTGGCGGATCGCAATACTCTCGCGACCCAGGCCTACAATGATTTCACTTCGTTTGCGGCTTTTGCGGAAGACGCGTTGATTCGCATCAAGCCCGAAGACATCCGCAAGAAGGGCAAGGTGCCGAAGAATGGCAGTCTCTTCTTCACGATCTTTCAGACCTTCATGTCGGGTCCGCCGAAGGATGGTGAACCGTCGCCCTACTTTGGTGAGTATTCTGCGGACTTCTTCGACTTCATCGTGATCGACGAGTGCCATCGCGGCGGAGCGAACGACGAAAGCAACTGGCGCGACATCCTCGACTATTTCGCACCAGCGGTGCAGCTCGGTCTCACGGCGACTCCGAAGCGGCGGGACAACGTGGATACCTACCGCTACTTCGGCGAGCCTGTCTATGTCTACTCACTCAAGGAAGGGATCAACGACGGGTTCCTGACTCCGTTCCGGGTGAAGCAGATCCAGACGACGATCGACTACTACGTCTACACGTCGGACGATGCGGTGGTGGAGGGGGTGATCGAGGCGGGTAAGGTCTACGAGGAGGCGGACTTCAACCGCAGCATCGAGATCCGCGAACGGGAGAAGAAGC
The DNA here is from genome assembly GCA_018058245.1 of Verrucomicrobiales bacterium. GTDB lineage: Bacteria > Verrucomicrobiota > Verrucomicrobiia > Verrucomicrobiales > DEV007 > Arctic95D-9. The sequence continues at coordinate 1,239 of JAGPCC010000302.1, read as the reverse complement.
GTGTCGAGGTCTTCCTCTCGCAGATCAACCAGAACGAAAAGACCCTGGTCTTTTGCGCGAACCAGGCGCACGCGCTGTTGGTGCGGGATCTAATCAATCAGCTCAAGACGAGCAAAGACCCGAACTACTGTCACCGGGTCACGGCAAACGATGGTGCCATCGGCGAGCAATGGCTGCGAGATTTCCAGGACAACGAAAAGAGCATCCCCACGATCCTCACGACTTCGCAAAAGCTGTCCACGGGCGTGGATGCCCGAAATGTGCGGAACATCGTGCTGATGCGCCCGATCAACTCAATGATCGAGTTCAAGCAGATCATCGGGCGCGGCACGCGGCTTTTTGACGGGAAGGACTACTTCACGATCTACGACTTTGTGAAGGCGCACCTGAAGTTCCAGGACCCGGAATGGGATGGTCCGCCGCAGGAGGAGGAGCCGTGCCCGAAGTGCAGCCAGCGTCCCTGTGCCTGCGAAACAAAACTACCCGAACCTTGCGAGGCATGCGGCAAATCGCCATGCGAATGCCCCAAGGAACCGTGTCCGGTCTGCGGAAAACACCGCTGTGTGTGCGAGTCGAAGAAAAAGGTGAAGGTGAAACTCGCCGACGGCAAGGAGCGCACGATCCAGCACATGACGATGACGAGCTTCTGGCATGCGGACGGCACGCCGATGTCGGCGCAGCAATTCATGGAAATGCTCTTTGGCCGGCTGCCGGACTTCTTCCAAAGCGAGGCGGAACTGCGCCAACTCTGGAGTGTGCCGCAGACGCGGGCGAAGCTGCTGGAAGGTCTCGCGGAAAAAGAGTTCGGCCACGACAAGCTGATCGCGATGCAGCAACTCATCGATGCGGAGAAGAGCGATCTCTTCGACGTGCTCGCCTACGTGGCCTATGCTCTACCACCGGTAACGAGGGCAGCTCGCGCAGACAACGCGCGGGTGCATATCAATTCGCAGTTCGACGTCAAGCAGCAGGCGTTCCTCGATTTTGTGCTCCAACACTACGTCACCGAGGGCGTCGAGGAACTGGAACAGAGCAAGCTGAATCCCCTGCTCCGGCTGAAGTATCACGACTCGATCACCGACGCCGTCGCGGACCTCGGCGGCAAACCGGAAGAGATCACCAAAGCCTTCGCCGGGTTTCAGAAGTATCTCTACGAAGTGACGGTGCCGTAACGGAGGAATCCCCTCCCCTGCAAATCGTCCCCGACCAAGTCTCTGCCGCCCGGTCGTCGCATCATCC
>JAGPCC010000301.1 GCA_018058245.1 Verrucomicrobiales bacterium | reverse complement strand
CTATTATGAAGGGGACTTTAATCAAAATGCCTATCTCGAGCCAGACGACTACATCTACGTCGCCTCCAGCCTCGATAATGAAATCTACGTGCTCGGAGAAATCCGTGATCCGGGCCGTCGCAAGATGCCGGTGAAGCTCACCCTCGCCCAAGCCATCGCCGAATCCGGCGGATTCACCGATGTCGCTTATCAGATCCATGTTCTTCTCATCCGCGGCAGCATTCATGAACCGGTCACACAAGTCGTGAATGTGAAAGACATTCTCAACGGCAAGATCAAGGACATCCCCCTTCAGAACAAGGACATCATCTTCATCAGCAAACGCCCCTTCGAACTTGCGGAGCGTGTCCTCGACACCGCCATCTTCACCTTTATGCAGACCGTCACGACCGAGGCGATGAATCAGGCCTACAACCCGATCGTCCCGACCATCCCGACGATCCCCGCCGTTAACAACTAATCCAGAGCCCTCCTATGAGTCCCCTACTCCACCCACTCTTCCGGACGACGGTTGTTCTCCTCCTCGCCGGGGTGATCAGCTCCTGCGTGCATTTGCGCCCCGTCGATCACGAGTTTAAAACCTCGGCGGAATTCGCCTACAACGACGAGGCTTTCCCATCGAGCGGTGATCCCACGACCGATGAGTCACTCAAAGCACTCGTAAAGAATCCCAAATTTGAAAAGCTGAATCTGAACCGCAAACTCGATTCCTCTTTCCTCCAGTCTCCTGCGGGACCGTACCGAGTCGGACCTGGCGACGAACTCGATATCGAGGTCGCCGAAGTTGCCACCTCCCGTGCCAAGACAAAAGTCATGCCCGACGGGATGCTCTACTATGACGTCGCCAAGGGAATGAATGTGAAAGGGAAAACGATCAAGGAAATCTCCACCCTGCTTTCAAAGGCCCTTGAAAAGGACTACGTCAATCCCATCATCACCGTCAACGTTTCCAAAGCCGACAGTCAGCGCTTCTGGATGCTCGGGCAGGTGCAGAAACCCGGAGCCTATCCGATCACCAAACCGACCACTCTCATCGCAGCGCTTTCCGGCGGGGGAGGTCTCCTCAGCAGTCCGGAGGGAACCGAAATCAACAATCCTGACGCCGCCGACTTGGAGCGATCCATCCTCATCCGCAACGGAGATCTCATTCCGGTGAACTTCGAAGGACTCATCCGCGAAGGCGATATGTCGCAGAACGTCTACGTTCGCGGCGGAGACTACATTTTTGTCCCCTCCCTCACGACGAGGTCCTTCTACGTGCTCGGAGCGGTGAACCGTCCTGGACCAGTCTTCTTCGAACGTGATGCCACCGTCCTCACTGCGGTCGCTGCCGCTGGCGGCCCGAGAGCCGAGGCCATCGTCACCAAGGCTCTGATCCTGCGTGGAGGCACCCTGAAACCTCAGGTCGCCGTCGTGAATATCAAGGCGATCATGAAAGGACAGGAGTCAGACCTCCGCCTCGAGGGTGGCGACATCGTCTGGGTGCCAAAAAGCCCGTGGACGAAGCTGGAAAGCTACGTCGAAGCCGTGCTCGTGACCGCCGCGCAGGCCGTCGCGGTGCAGGAAGGTCTCGGAGTCCTCGGAGCGACCGGTTCCGCCGGAGTCACGATTAACGCCGGCGGGAACTGATCCCTTTTAGCCGCCACTCTCAGTTGTCTCCGTCGAGGAGACGACCGAGCCCACCGAGAACACTGCCCTCTCCCTGAGATTTTCCGCCAGCAGCCGGGGCTGCGCGAATGATCCTGTCAGCAAGGCGCGAAAACGGCAGGCTCTGCAGCCAGACATGGCCGTGACCACTGAGAGTCGCGAGAAACATCCCTTCGCCGCCGAAGAACATCGACTTCAAATTGCCGGCACGCTCGATGTTGTATTCGATCCCCGGCGAGAATGCGACAAGACAGCCCGTATCGACCCGCAATTTTTCGCCCTTCAGTTCTCGCTCGATGATCGTGCCGCCCGCGTGGACGAAGACTTTTCCGTCTCCACGCAACTTCTGGAGAATGAATCCTTCCCCGCCGAAGAATCCAGACCCGAGCTTGCGATTGAAAGCGATCGTGACCTGCGTCCCAAAGGCAGCACAGAGGAACGCATCCTTCTGACAGGTGATCTCGCCCCCCATTTTGGAAAGGTCGATCGGAATGATTTTCCCGGGAAAAGGCGCAGCAAAGGCCACACGACGTTTTCCGCTCGTCCCGGAATGGCGAAAATGAGTCATAAAAAGCGACTCCCCGGTGAGGGCGCGTTTCCCAATGGAAAGCAGTTTCCCCATGACGCCCTCGTTCGGATTTGACCCGTCGCCCATCTTCGCTTCAAAGGTAATGTCCTCTTCGAGATAATTCATCGCTCCCGCTTCGGCGATGACCACTTCACCAGGGTCGAGTTCCACCTCTACGATCTGCATATCGTCTCCAAAGATCTCAAAATCGATCTCGTGGGAGCGACGTCCCATTGCCGGCGGCCCACCCTGCGGGATCGCGGGAGGACCGGAGGAACCCGGATCACCACCGAACAGAGCAGGCAACATTTCATGCGCTGCCGCCCAGTTTGCCATGCCGGAACTCCAGACACGGGTCTGCGGTGTCACGATCCCATTTGCAATGAGGGCGGGGAGATCCGCCTCGCTCACTTGAATCTGCTCGTTGGTTGCTGTTGCGTAATGCCAAGTTTTCATGGGAAAATAATAGGATCATAGAACCATTTCCAAGAGGATCAAAGTCAGAATTCCGCATTGAATCCCGAAGGAATCCGGCAAACACTAGCGGACTGCATGATTTTTCACCGCCGACATCCCGGACCAGAGGGTTCAGTCCCCGACCAAACCCTGTTCCGCCTGGCGCAGGGACTCCGTCTGGGACTGGTGGCTTTGACAGGACTGAGTCTCCCCTCCTGTCGGAAGGAGTCGCGCGTCGATGCGGCGACACGGGACAAAATCCTCCTCCTTGGAAATGGGGGTGAGCCCAAGGCCCTCGACCCCCACATCGTCTCGTCAGTCGGGGACTCGAATATTCTCCGGGCAACCTTCGAGGGACTCGTCACCTGCGATCCCGTCAATGACATGGTACACGCCCCCGGAGTCGCAGAGCGATGGGAATCAAATGCGGACTCGTCCGAGTGGACCTTCTTCCTCCGCAACAATGCAAAGTGGTCGAACGGTGATCCCGTCACGGCAAAGGATTTTGTGTATTCTTTCCATCGCATCCTCCATCCGGAGATGAGCAGCCCCTACGCTTCGATGCTATATTTTTTGAAAAACGGCGAAGCCTTCAATCGGGGCGAGATCACCGATTTTTCGCAAGTCGGAGTCAGAGCGATCAATGACTACGAACTCGTCTGCACGCTCGAAAGTCCGACCCCCTATTTCCCGGATGTCGTAAAACACACGGCGTGGCTTCCCGTAAATCAAAAAAACATTGAGACCTATGGATCGATGACAGACTCCTACACCGAGTGGCAGAAGCCGGGAAATCAGGTGAGCAACGGAGCTTTTGTCCTGACCGAATGGCGTATCAATGACCAGATTAAAGTGCGTAGAAACCCCTCCTACTGGGACGCTAAAAACGTAAAGTTGAACGGAATCAATTTTTACCCCATCGAAAATAATTTCACAGAGGAGAAAGCGTTCCGCAACGAACTCCTTCACTACACCTATACCGCACCGGAGAACCTGATCGAAGGCTATCGGAAGATCCCCCATACCCCCCTCCGGACGGAGCCCTACAATGGATGTTACTTCTACCGCTGCAATGTGAAGCAGACGCCCACCGACAATGTCGATTTCCGACGCGCCCTCGCGTATGCGATCAACCAAGAGGTCATTGTAAAGTATGTCACCCGTGGCGGCCAACAACCAGCCTATGGATTCACCCCTCCTACCGCCGGTGGCTACGATCCTCCTCATGTGGTCCAGCACGACCCCGAAAAGGCTCGGGAATACCTCCGCAAAGCGGGGTACAAAAGCGGCAGCGAGGTGCCCGAATTTACGATCATCATCAACACCTCGGACCAGCACAAGTCGATCGCGGTAGTGATCCAGGACATGTGGAAAAAGACCCTCGGAATCACAAACGTGAAGATTGAAAACCAAGAGTGGAAAGTCTATCAAAAAACGACTCAGGATCTGAAATATGATGTCTCCCGCGCCGGCTGGATCGGAGATTTCATCGATCCGACTACGTTTCTTGGGATCTGGGTCACGGGAGATTCCAACAACTACACCGGTTGGTCGAATCCCGAATTTGATCGTCTCCTGACCGAGAGTTCTTTTGTTTCCGACCCAACGGAGCGCTATGCAAAACTGGCCGAGGCCGAGGCCATCCTCCTCGAGGAACTCCCCATTCTGCCACTCTACTGGTACACACGTGTCTACCTCCTCCACCCCGATGTGAAAAACTGGAATCCTCTTCTGCTCGACAATCACCCCTACAAGCACATCGACCTGCAATCCACGAAGGAGGACACACCGTGATGGGAACCGCCCGTTTCATACTCTCCCGATTCGGACAGTCGCTCTTTGCGTTGTTGTGCATCATTTCCATTACCTTTTTCCTCGCCCGACTCGCTCCAGGCGGTCCGTTCCTCGACGAAAAGGCGATCCCCGAGCATCTCATCGAGCAGATGAAGCGGAACTACGGTTTCGACAAACCGCTCCCCGTCCAATATGCGCTCTACCTCGGTCGCCTCGTTCAAGGCGATCTCGGGCCTTCCCTGGGGAACAAGGGATTCACCGTCAACGAAGTCATCGCCGAAGGTTTTCCGGTCTCCTTTCTCCTCGGGATCTGCGGGCTCCTCATCGCGCTCCTCATTGGAATCCCCGTCGGTGTCTTTGCTGCGGCAGGGAGAAATACCATGGTCGACTATTCGCTTATGACTCTCGCGATGCTGGGGATCTGCCTCCCCACCTTTGTCATCGCTCCGCTCCTCGGGGAGATTTTTGCTCTTAAGCTCGGGTGGTTTGATGTTGCCTTGTGGGAGAACAGTTCCGCCTGGGTTCTCGGTGCCGTGACGCTCGGGCTCTACTACTCTGCCTACATTGCACGACTCACCCGGGGAAGCATGCTCGATGTCCTAAGCCAGGACTTTGTCCGAACTGCCCGGGCGAAGGGAGTCAGTCCCCTGAAAGTGCTTTTCAAACATGCCTTTCGAGGGGGCATCACCCCGGTCGTGGCCTACCTCGGACCCGCCCTCGCCGGACTCATTGGCGGCTCCTTTGTAGTCGAGTCAGTCTTTGGTCTCCCCGGTCTCGGGCAACATTTTATCAAGGCGGCCACGAACCGCGACTACTGGCTGATCAATGGGACAGTCACGGTCTTTGCCGTGCTCATTCTCGTGATGAACTTCCTCGTCGACATCCTCCAGGGCTGGCTCGACCCGAGAACCCGCAGCACCACATGAACGCCGTAGCATCGGCATCCCGCCCATGCACCACCCGCAGACGAACGAATCTACCCTGAATTCCCCTCTTGCGACCCAATTCCCGGATACTCCGAATGTCTTCCCAGTCACCCAACTCTCTTCCGACACAGCATGGGCAGGATGCCCATGCTGATCCTGCGCCTGCGAAGATCGAAAAAGGCAGCTCGCTCGGGCGCGATGCCTGGTATCGCCTGAAGAAAAATCATCTTGCGATGGGGAGCCTCTGGTTTTTTCTCGCAGTCGTTCTTCTATGTTTCTTCCTCCCTCTCGTTCCCGGCATCCCTGACCCGAACGTGACCCATCCGGACCTCCAATCTTTGCCCGCGCTTTCCTCCGCCACTTCGATTGAGGTTATAAAAGTGTTTTACCTCCTCGGCAGCGATCATCTCGGACGCGACATTTTTTCCCGCATTCTTTACGGGGGCCGCGTTTCCCTCGCGGTCGGTTTCCTCGCGACCTTCGTCTCGCTCACCATCGGAGTCATCTACGGCGCAGTTTCCGGATTTATCGGAGGCAGGCTCGACTCGGTCCTAATGCGCATCGTGGACATTCTTTACGCCCTCCCCTTTATGATCATCGTGATCATCCTAACGACGTATTTCGGAAACAATCTTTGGCTCCTTTTTGTCTGCATCGGGGCCGTCGAATGG
>JAGPCC010000062.1 GCA_018058245.1 Verrucomicrobiales bacterium | reverse complement strand
AGCCTACGTTGACCTCCGGACCGCAGAAGCGCAGCTCTCCGTTTATGAGCGCAACCTGGAGGCTCGTAGTGATACAGTGCAAATCACCCGTTGGCGGGAACGTGCAGGTGAAGGAACCAGACTCGAGTCTCAGCAGGCTGCCAGTACCCTGGAACAGGCGCGTGCCACGATCCCAAATATTACACTGGCGATCACCCAGACAACGAACCTTCTCGCCGTCCTTTCTGGAAAAACATCGGGATCACTGGATTCAATGTTGGCAAGGTCGCGCGGTATCCCTCGTCCGCCGTCCGTGCTGAATGTCGGCATCCCGGCAGATACTTTACGACAACGTCCTGATGTGCGTGCCGCTCAGCGGGGAGTTGAGGCTGCAGCGGCCCGAACCAAGGTTGCTGAGCGCGATCAGCTCCCCAATCTCGGGTTACATGGTGATCTCAGCACAACGGCGACAAAAGCAGCCAACTTTTTGTCGCCCGAAACCGTCGCGGCCAGTGTCGTCGGCAGCCTTTCCGCTCCTATTTTTAATGCGGGCCGTATCCGTCAGACGATCTTGGTCCAAAGTGCGCAGGAAAAGCAGGCTCTAATTACCTATGAGTCAACCGTTCTCACCGCACTCTCAGAGGTGGAAGATACGCTTGCGGCTGTTCGTAGCAACCGGGAGAGGCTGCAGACACTGGACCGGGCAGTTGTCTCCGCAAAGGAAGCGGCAACTCTAGCGGCACAAAATTATGAAGCCGGTCAGGTGGACTTACTCCAAGTGCTCGAATCACAACGCACCCTTCTCAGCCTGGAAGAACAGAAGACTTTGACCCTTGGTAGTCATGCAAATGCCCACATTCAACTGTATCGTGCCCTGGGCGGCGGCTGGTCTACCGGAAACTGATTTTTGGACTGAAACCTCACCCGTTTTTATGGAAAGACTCTCCACCCCTTCTGCCGCAGAACTGAGTACCTTGATTGGGGCGAATGAAAAGCATTCATCCAAAGCCGGTTTGGTTTGGATCCTAGTGCTTTTGATCGTTGCTGCTGTTGCCTATTTCGCCTGGAGGAAATTTCAAGCTCCAGCCAAGCCCTTACTCACTTACACCACGGAAAAAGTGATCCGGGGAGATCTCAATCTCGCTATCACCGCGACTGGAAATCTGGAACCCACCAACGAAGTTATCATCGGGAGTGTGCTTTCAGGAAACGCAGGTGAAGTGTATGTGGATATCAATGATCGGGTGAAAAAGGATCAGGAACTGGCTAAGATTATTATCCGCCGTCTTGATCAGGATACGGACAACAGCCGCGCTGCGCTTACCTCGTCGAAGTCGAGGGTGAAACAGGTTGAGGCTACCTTGATGGAAAACGAAGCTACCCTGGGACGATTGCAGGAGCTGTATCAACTGAGTAGTGGGCGAACTCCATCGAAGGCTGAGATGGCCACTGCCACGGCGGCGGTAGCGAGGGCTCACGCTGATGTTGACAGTGCCAACGCTTCCGTGATTCAGGCGGAGGCTACACTCGAGGCGAACTTGAGCGATCAGGATCGGGCAATTCTTCGATCTCCGATTGACGGGGTGGTGCTTACTCGCAGCCTGGAACCGGGACAAACGGTCGCGGCGAGTTTTAATTCTCCTGAACTTTTTGTGATCGCGGAAAATTTGGAGCACATGAAGTTGAAGGTGGCTGTGGCAGAGGCAGATATCGGTCGAGTGGCGCAGGGACAAAAGGCAAATTTTACGGTAGACGCCTGGCCGGATCGTACCTATTCAGCCAAAGTCACGCGAGTTTCATTTGGTTCCGCAGTGACTGACAATGTGGTGACCTATGAGACAGAACTTGAAGTTTCCAATGTCGATCTGAGCTTGCGCCCCGGAATGACTGCTACCGCCGACATTCAGGTGGCGGAAAGTCACAATGTGCTGATGGTGCCCGCCACGGCACTGCGCTTTGACCCGGTTTCCGCGTCAGCCCTGTTGTCGAAGAGCGGGGGAGCGGGTGGTTCCGGAGGGGAAAAAAAGTCCTTTGTTCAAAGCCTGATTCCCAGCCCCCGTCGATCCGGTAGCGGCGGGCCGCGAAAGGGCGATGAGAATGAGGGCTCTGCGAAATCAAAGTTAGAACAATCCCGGGTATGGATATTGCGAGACGGGAGTCCCGTGGCGATTCCGGTGAAGGTTGGCCTCTCAGACGGCCGACTCACCGAAGTCTCCGGCGAAGGTTTGACAGACGGGGCCGAGGTCATCATTCGTGCCAGCAGCACCAGCCCGCAGATATGAGCGATCAAAAATCCCAACCGGTGATCACACTGAAACAGATCACCAAGACCTATGGCAAGGGGGACGCTGCCTTCGAGGCGCTGCGCGGTGTCGATCTTATCATTCACAAAGGGGAATTTGTTGCCGTGATGGGGCCGAGCGGATCCGGGAAATCCACCTTGATGAATCTGCTCGGGTGCCTGGATACGCCAACCTCCGGGCACTATGACTATCAAGGTGTTTCCGTTCCCACTCTGAATTCCGACCAGCGATCACTTCTTCGCCGCCATGCACTTGGGTTTGTCTTCCAGGGATTTAATCTGCTGGCCCGCACCAGCGCTTTGGAGAATGTCGAGCTTCCTCTGTTGTATCGTGGACTCACCAAGCGAGAGCGTCGGGAACGTGCCTGCGAAGCGTTGGTATCGGTAGGGCTTCCCACAAAGATGCTCAATACGCCAGCCGAGCTCTCGGGTGGACAGCAGCAACGTGTCGCGATCGCCCGGGCAGTGGTTACACAGCCAAGCACCTTGTTTGCGGACGAGCCCACCGGAAATCTGGATACCACTACGACCGATGAAATCATGGAGCTGCTAACGAGCCTCAACGAAAATATGGGTATCACGGTCGTGATGGTTACCCATGAGGACGAAGTAGCTGCTTATGCCCGACGCACGGTCCGGGTGAAAGACGGGCTGATTGAATTCGACCACCAACACGCCAGTAAAGTTTGACAATTGCCGGGATGACAATGCTCTGGAATGCCCTGTTGATTGCCCTGCGCGAAATTCGCCGGAACCTCACTCGTGCCTTTCTCACTGTTTTGGGCATCATCATCGGTGTCGCCGCAGTGGTCACGATGGTGACGCTTGGCCAAGGGACCACTCAGGCGGTGAAAAACCAAATTTCTAATCTGGGGACGAATCTCCTTACGCTACGTCCTGGATCCGGATATGGCCCTCGTTCGGGTGTTCCTCAATTCACGCAGGCAGATGCAGAGATCATTGGAGAGCAGATCGGAGGTATTGCTGCCGTAGCGCCGCTCATGTCGGCCAGTATGAGTAGCATTTATCTGCAGAATGCTCGGAGTACGCAAATTACTGGTACGACTCCGGAATATTTTATGATCAGCAAGTGGACCATTTCTCAGGGTCGGTTCTTTACGGAGCAGGATTACAGAACCGGTGGAGCGGTCTGTGTCATTGGGGCCACCACAAAAAAAGAGCTATTCGGTTCCGAAGATGCGATCGGGAAAAAAATTCGTCTTGGCAAAGCTTCCTGTACGATCATTGGTCTTCTTGTTCCCAAAGGGCAATCGTTCGGCGGGGACCAAGATGATACCATTGTGGTTCCCCTGACAACTCTACAACGTCGTCTCGTGGGGAGAACTTCGGCGCGCGATGTGCGTGAGATTATGATCTCAGCCGAGGATGGCGCCGATACGGATCTTATTATTTCGGACATCAATAACCTGATGCGTCAACGCCGCTCGCTGCAGCGCAACGAGCCTGACAATTTTTCGGTGCGTGATACCCGTCAGCTCGCCGAAACCTTGAGTGCTTCCACAAAAATGATGACAAGCCTTTTGGCAGCGGTTGCAGGGGTAAGCCTGCTCGTTGGAGGCATTGGGATCATGAATATCATGCTAGTGTCAGTTACGGAAAGAACTCGTGAGATTGGGATCCGGCTTGCCATTGGTGCCCGGGCTCGCGAAGTGCTGCTTCAGTTTCTGGTGGAGGCAGTGACACTTTCCTCGATTGGCGGGATCATCGGGATTAGTCTCGCCTTGGGTTTGTGTGTATTCTTGGCGGACCTGATTGAAGTGCCGTTTCTCTTTGACCCCCATATCAACATTATCGCATTCTTCTTCTCCACCGCAGTGGGTGTGATTTTTGGATTTGCACCTGCTCGCCGGGCTGCGGCACTGGACCCGATTGAGGCCCTGCGCCACGAATAAGCTTTCCACCTCACTATGCGTCTCCTTGTCATCGAAGATGATCCGCAATTGCTTCGGAGTCTCGCCGCGATTTTGCGGGAGGAGAACTATGCCGTTGACGTGGCTTCCGATGGTGAAGATGGTCTCTTTAAGGCGCAGAATGGAGAATACGATGCGATCGTGCTTGATATCATGCTGCCTCTTCTCAACGGTTGGGAGGTATTAGCAGGATTGCGTTCTTCAAGGAAAACTCCGGTGCTTTTACTCACCGCCCGGGACACTGTGCCGGATCGGGTCAAAGGTCTAGATTCCGGCGCGGATGATTACCTCACCAAACCTTTCGACATAGACGAATTGCTAGCCCGTTTGCGGTCTCTGATTCGACGGTCTGCCGGGCAAGCACATTCTGTTCTGGAGATTGGAAAATTGACTTTGGATATGCTTGCGAAAAAGGTGATTTGTGATGGGCAGGACGTGCCGCTCACCGCACGTGAATATGCTCTATTGGAATACCTTGCACTTCATCGGGGGGAAGTAGTTAGCCGAACTACACTTTATGAACATCTGTTTGACGAAGAGGAAAGCAGCTTATCCAATCTGCTCGACGTTCATGTCTCGAATCTGCGCAAAAAACTGGGAGCCAGTATCATCACTACCCGTCGGGGGCACGGATATAGTATTGCATGAAACTTTCGTTTCAATCTCTTCGCTGGCGTTTGCAGGCATGGCACGGATTGTTGCTTGTCATCGTCATTGTTGGTTTTACGGTGCCGACGTATCACTTTGCAAAAGAGAGCCAGACGCAACGCACTGATCGTGAGCTCGGGCGCATGGAACGGGGTCTCATTCGCTCCCTCATGGATGTCATTCAGGGCTTCCAACCGGACGAGAAGGGAGGGGCAAATCGGCAGGAACGGCCCATGCTACCCTTTTCAGAGTTCCTCTTGCGCTTGATCGCCAGTTCCCCCCAACCACCGGATTCGGTTGTTGAACAGTTTCAAGGTACCGAACCTGGTTACGCCTATTATAGTATTCGAGATCGCAACGATCAGGTGATCCTACAGTCCGAGAATGCACCGAATGATATGGTTTTCCTCCCTGTTCCGGAGTCGGAAACTATCGAAGTGATCCGTAATGTGGGCAATCGTCGTGAATCCAGTCGGACGAACATCCATGGAATGAAAGTGGTTGTTGGTCGTGATATTACTCCCGAGATGGTATCGATGCAAAAGCTGGCCTCCCTTCATTTGCTAATCGGATTTGCGGTTTGGTTTTTGGGGCTGGTCGGGGGTTGGTGGCTTTCCGGACGGGCAATACGCCCTATCCAGACGATTAGCGAGACGGCTACTCGCATCGCAGAGGGAAATCTCGAAGAGCGCATCGACGTGACCGAAGCGGACAGCGAACTCGGCCAACTCAGTCAAGTCCTCAACCAGACATTTGAGCGTCTGCATGATGCTTTTGAGCGCCAGCGTCAATTCACTGGTGACGCATCGCATGAACTGCGAACACCGATTGCCATCCTCATTTCCGAAACCCAGCGCATCTTAAAACGAGAGCGTACCTCAGCGGAGTATCGTGAAGCCTTGCAGACCTGCGGTGAGACGGCCCAACGTATGCGGCGGCTCGTGGAAGCGCTCTTGCTCCTAGCGCGGCAGGAGGGGCATACGGTCCCGTGTAAAAAACCATGCTGTGATCTTGTGTCCGTTCTTCAACAGGTCGTTGTCCATCTCAAGCCCATGGCAGAAGAATTTCACCGCCGAATCTCTCTGAACCTTGAACCCTCGATTTGTCATGCAGATTCAGAGGCGATGGCCATTCTTGCCACCAATTTACTCTCCAATGCCTACCAGCATGGTGGCAATGTTGTGGTGTCTACTCGAGTCGAGGGTAATGAAGTGGTCTTTGTTGTGTGCGACGATGGACCGGGGATCGAAGAGGTTGATCTCCCTCATATTTTTGAGCGCTTTTACCGGGTGGATCAGGCTCGGGTAGGAGGTTCCGGCCACACCGGGCTTGGCCTCGCCATCGCGAAAGCCATTGTAGATAATCACGACGGAAGTATCCGTGTGAACTGTCGGACTGGACAGGGAACCTTCTTTGAAGTGCGACTTCCCAATGCTGCCTCCTCCGGTCACGGGGAAGGCAGCAATCAAGTGACGGAATCAGTACCAAAAGCGTCCTCGTAGAGGTAGACCATTGCCACCGAGGCCCATGCTCCGGTGACAAAAATACCGATGTAGAAAGCAATCATTCCTACAAAATATAGGAGCGAAGCAAGCAACAGAAAGAGAATGAATTTTCCAAGAAAAGACTTTGTTACGGTCCAGGCGAGTCCCATCGCCTGGTTGGCTCCGAGTTGGCAATCGAGAATCAAAATCGAGGCAAAGTAACTGACTTGCGAGAGGATCATCATGGGGATCATGAGCAGGAAGGAGAATAGAGTCGTGACTCCGATCACCATGGCGAGAGTTGCGGGATTCTGGAGCGCTTGTTCTACGTTCGAAGACCCTGATGCCGAAATGACGAACACAATCGCAATGATTACAAAGAGGACCAGCATTGCGACCATGCTCAACCCGACAACGATGAGATTCAGAATCGCAAGCGGGCCGAACTGCCGGCGACATCCTTCAAAAAGTAGATCCACAGTCGCCTCTTGGCCTCGTACTTTGAGCAGGACATACCAGTAGAATCCCGCCATCAGCGGATAGATCAGAAAGAAGATCGGGATGAAAAACTGCGATGCGATTCCTACGATGAGAGTAATGAGAGTGAAGCACCCGACGATAGGCCAGAAGTCCCCTTTGAGAAGATTCCACGCTCTTTCGAAACAATGGCGAATCTGTGGATGAAAATCGGCGCGGATCTTTGCTTGTCGCGGGACAAAGGGGAGACTTGATTTCGGAACGGGAGGCGGGGACGTTGCGAGCACTCTTGGTGGCGGGGGAGGGGAACTCAGCGAGGGCGCAAGTTCGCTCGCGGAGAATGTGATCCAGTCGTTCAAGCCGTTGCGCCAGACAAGATTCGAATCCTTCAGTTCCCCGAGACCATACAAACGGAGGATTTCTTCGATCGTGACTGGGCCGTGTCGTTCCCCGGAGATTTCGTAGAACCAGTTTGCTTCCATGTCTGTAGTCAGTGGTAGAGCGCCGCAGCGTTATCGTTCCGTCTCATCGAGCTCGATGAGTTCGGAGATCGTTACAAATTCGTAGCCTTGTGCCAGCAATTGATCGAGCGTCGAGGGCATCGCATCTACTGTCGGTTTGTGAAGATCATGCACCAGCAGGATCCCGCCGGGACTTGCCCCATTGAGGAGGCGACTCGTCACGACGGCGGGACCGGGGCGCTTCCAGTCGAGGGGGTCGACCGACCAGAGAATCGTCGGATAACCGAGTTCCTCCATCATGAGCGCTTTCTGGTCCTTTTTGATCGCCCCGCCGGGAGGCCGCATGGTGCGTGGTGCTACGCCGGTCTCGTGGAGGATTTGTTCGTGAGCGGTTTTCAGCTCTTTAATGAGGGAATCATTCGACATCCTCGAAAGAGTGCCGTGAGAAACCGTATGATTCCCGATTTCGTGTCCTTCCGCGACCATGCGACGGAGCAGTTGGGGGCTGTATTTCACCATATCCCCGACGACATAAAAGGTAGCCTTGATCTTCCGCTCCTTGAGCATGTCGAGTAGCCTCGGGGTGTTTTCCGGGTGCGGACCATCGTCAAAGGTAATCGCGATCACTTTCCGGCTCGTTTTCACCCGGGTATAAGTATCATCGATCGGGTGGCTCCAGCCTTTGGAATCAACCGCTGCCTCATGGGTTTCCCAAGTCGGGCCGTCGAGTCCGACAATCAACGGTGGGAGTGAAATTTTCAGATCGCTACCGATCAGGTTCGTCGACGCGGTCGAAACTGACGTGGGAACCTGACACGAAGACAGGAAAAGTACCGAAAGCAGGAGGAAAAAAGTGGCTTTCATGGAGGACCGGGAGTGGTTTCTGATTCACGTATCCCGACAACCAACAGGATTCCGAACGCAAGCATCCGGTCATCCGGGGGAATTTCAAGGATCAAGTGAAGTCCTTCGACTCCGCTGAGAGGAAAACGTTAGGCACGCCATTACGTCGAGGGGGTCTCTTGGAAATGGGCGAGGGTGGGTTACTAGTAGGAAAAGTGATTTTCACTTCCTGACGGATGCGATCAAAGCCCCCTATCCTCCCTATTTTCCTCGGCGTTCTTTGGAGCGCTGGATCCCTGTGCGCCAACGATGAGATCGGCCTGGATTGGAAAGCCGTCGAGCCGCTCCTCGCTGCAAAATGCTATTCGTGCCACGGAGGGGAAAAAACGAAAGGGGAGATTGATTTGAAGACTCTCGCGGCCGATCCCAAAGTGGAAGAACAGTTTGAACTCTGGGACCGGGTCATGGAGACCGTCGAGAGTGGTGACATGCCACCGCCCAAGGCAAAACCTCTCGCTGATGGGGAAGATGCCGCGATCATGGATTGGGTCAATGATGCGCTTGACCGCCTCGCCGCTGCGAATTCTGGAGATCCGGGCCCGGTGACTATGCGCCGCCTCACGAATTCGGAGTATGATCGATCCATTCGCGATCTTACCGGCCATTCCTATGGACTTTCAGCCGAGTTTCAGACCGATGGCGGTGGCGGCGAAGGGTTCTCCAATACGGGCGACGTGCTCTTTCTCAGTCCCGCCGCGATTGACAAATACTTTGGCGCGGCCCGTCAGCTAGCCGATCACGCGAGCATCCTGCCAGGCACGGGAATCAAATTTCACGAGACCCGGATCGGGCTGCGCGGCGCGGAACAGCTGAGAGCCCAGGCACAGCAGGCGCTCTATGTCTGGTATCAACAGACTGCAGCTTCTCATCTACCGAAGGATTCGGATGATAAACACGAAGCCGAATACCTCGTTGCCTGCTGGAAACATCTCCACCAAAAGACTCCGCTAGCGGAATTGGCGAAACAGTCCGATTTGACTCTGTCGTTTCTCCAGAATTGGTGGAATCTGGTGAACAGCACCGAGCCAAAGTCACGTTTTCTGGATCTCACTCGGGTGGCTTGGCGAGAATTGCCCGTGCCCGACCCCGCTGCGCCAGGAGTCGTTCCCGAATCGGTCCTCGCACGGAGTCAGGAGATTCAAAGCGACCTTCGCTCCTGGAATGATTCGAAGCGTCCGGGTAGCGGGGTGCAGCGCCGCCAGCAAGACGCGGACGGAATCCGTGCGTATCCCATGACCGCTGAAGTGAAAGGGCAGAGACAAGTTCACCTCTGCATCGGTGATCTCGGCGACGGGAACAAAGGGGACATCGCCTTGATTAAAAAACTCGACGTGAAACTCGCGAAGGGGGGAGTGAACTATCTCGACTGGCTCAACAAGCGGCTCGAAGAAGGGCGCAAACAACTTTCCGCGACACCGCCACCGGCCAAGCCGGACGAAGTGAAAAAGCGGATCGCGGAACTGGAGACCGTGAAAGCCCTCTTCGGAAAACATCCCATCCCGGGGCGGAAAATGGATCCACATTTCCTTGCCATTGCTGCGCCAAAAGTAGTGACACTGCCCTTGCCCGAAAACGCTTTGAGCATCCGGGCGGAAACTTGGCTCGATATGGAAAATCCCGAGGTGGATGAAGCGACGATTCAATGGACCATGACCGCAGGAAAACCCCGTGATGTCACAACCATCATGCCGGGAGTCCTCACGGTCTGGAAATTGAAGACAGACATCAAAAACCGCACCATGGCAGACTTCGGGGTGATGCGTCAGGCATTCCCGGATATGTTCGAGCGCTTGTTGGAGGAGGTCGCGGGCAACTTGGGACGCTCCAAACCCGGAATCACCGTCTACTACTTCAGTGACGAACAACTCGGACAGATCATCGCACCCAAACAGCGAAACGAACTGGCCGCGATGAAAAAAGACTGGAAGTATGTGTCGCCGGCAAAGCTTCCTCCCGGCTTGGCGAAGGAGTACGATCAAGCTCTCGTAGATCACCTCCTCCAGTTTGCGGCAAAAACCTGGCGACGGCCCCTCGGTGTCGAGGAAATAACGGCCCTTACGGCTCTGTATGGGGATGGAATCACCAAGGGCTTGGATCGGGAATCTGCAGCCCGCGAGGTGGTCGTGCGCGTTCTTGTATCGCCGCATTTTCTCTTCAAAGCCGAAACCCTCCCCCTGGAGCGGACCTCGATGACAGGAGATGCTCTGCCTCTTTCCTCCTGGGAGTTGGCCTCCCGACTCAGTTATTTTCTCTGGTCGTCCCTCCCCGATTGGGAACTCCGGAAAGTGGCAGCAGATGCCACCTTGTTGAAACCCGAAATACTGGCTACGCAAGTGCAACGGATGCTGAAGGATCCCCGTTCCTCGGCGCTTGCGGAGGAGTTTGCGGGCCAGTGGCTGAAGTTCAGTGGGTTTGAAGAACACGCCGGAATCGATCACAAGAAATACCCGGAGATGAGCAGCGCGATTCAGAGCGATATGTATCGGGAGGCGATTGAATTCTTTACCCATCTATTTCGCGAGGACAGGCCTGTCATGAGCATCGTGACTGGCGAGACCACTTTCCTGAATGAGCGTCTCGCCACCTTCTACGGGATCCCCGGAGTGATAGGGGATGAGTTCCGAGAAGTAAAAGTGAGAGAGCATCATCGCGGAGGACTGCTCGGGATGGGGGCGATCCTGACAGGGACTTCGCGGCCGAATCGCACCAGCCCCGTGCTTCGGGGGAACTACCTTTACGACGTCGTCTTGGGATTCTCCTCGCCACCTCCCCCGCCGAATGTCCCAGAACTGAAAGAGACCAGCCTGAAACCGGCTTCTTTACGGGAGGCGCTGCTGCAGCATCGCGAGGACCAGGCCTGTGCGGTCTGTCATGATCGGATCGACCCACTCGGTTTCGCTCTCGAGGCCTTTGATCCACTCGGGCGCTTCCGAACCACCGACGAGAGCGGGGAAAAGATCGACAACACCGGTTCGCTTCGGGACGGAACCCTTCTCGATGGGTTCGAGGGGATACGCCAGTATCTGACGGCAAATGATGGAAAGTTCACGGGAAACTTTAGCCGGAAGCTCCTCGGGTATGCCCTCGGTCGCCAGGTTCTACCGACCGATAAAGAACTGATCGCCGCGATGCAGAATCGCCTTTCGAAAGAAAACGGCAAAGTCTCTGCTGCGATCCTGGAGATCGTGCAAAGCCCTCAGTTTTTGAAACGCCGCAATGACCCTGTGGTGGCCGCCCTTCCTTGACATCCATTTTTTCTCCTCCTATGAACTCCCATACCAGTCGTCGTAGATTCCTCCGGGGCACCGGTGTCGCCCTCGGACTCCCGTGGTTCGAATCGCTTTCCGTTTTTGGTGCGGAAACCGCAAAACAGAACGTCGCACCACGACGGTTGGCGGTCTGTTTCACCGGGAACGGAGTGAATCCTCATCACTGGGGTGCGAAAATGGGAGCCGAGGGCATGGAGTTTGCCGATTCACTTCGTCCCCTTGAGTCGTTGAAACGACACATATCGGTCTTCAACGGGTTATGGAATCCGACCACGATTGAGGGGGACGGCGGACACTATCCGAAAATGAATGTCCTCAGTGGTCTGAAAGTGAAAAAGACCACCACGGATGTTGAGGTCGGTACGACGATGGACCAGATCATCGCCGCGCACACCGGGCGTGAGACCCCTGTCCCAAGCGTTGTTCTCGGAACCGAACGCCCCCGATACGGAACGGACTCAGGATTCACATCCATCTATTCGGCCTACATTTCTTGGAGCTCACCGACGACCCCGTCGCCGAAGGAGATCTTTCCGCAGCAGGCCTTTGATCAACTCTTCGACGATGGCAGTAAACGGAAACGGGACATCAGCATCCTCGACTTGGTTCTCGAAGATGCAAAAGGTCTCCGTCCCCGACTCAGTCAGCGGGACGGTCACAAGCTCGACGAATATCTCACTTCCGTCCGGGAAATCGAATTGCGCATTGAGCAGGCCGAAAAAGTCAGTCAGGCCGAGACGGGAGGGCAGGGTTGGCATCCTGCGATCACCGTTCCGACGATAGGGCGGCCTCAGTCCGGAATCCCGGAAAATTCGGAGGACCATCTCCGTCTCCTCTTTGAGATCCTGCTCCTTGCCTTCCAGATGGATCGCACCCGAGTTGCGACCTACATGATGAACAACGATCTTTCCAATATGCGATTTCCCAGCTTGGACGGCATCAGCTCCGGGATTCACGAGTTGTCCCATCACGCCGGCGACGAGAAGCGTCTCGCTCATTATCAAAAGGTCAATGAATTCCAGGTGAAGCTCTGGGCAGAATTCCTCGGGAAAATGGACGCTACGAATGAGGGGGAGCGGTCGCTTCTCGAGAATAGCATGATCGTACTCACGAGCAGTCTCATGGATGGCAACGCACATGACTCTCGAAAGCTCCCCGTCGTCCTCGCCGGGGGAGGGGGAGGAACGATCAAAGGCGGTAGAGTTCACGAACTGGGTGAGGACCCGAACCGGAAGCTCTGTCGTCTGCACCTCGCCCTGATGGATCGCATGGGCGTGCGTGTGGATCACTTCGGCGACGCAGAAAATGCGCTGGATATTTAGGCGCCCGTTGAGCTCCTTTGCTCAACGATGATGTTTGGGGTATCCTGAAGTTCCTTCAAGGCTTCTCGAATCCGGTGAATCTTTCCGAATGTTGCATCGGAAAGATTGGCCAGAGTGGGGACCTGGACCTCATTCGAAATCGCAGCGGAAGTGAAATGATGTTCCGCGAGATAGCGCGGAGACTCTGTTTTTTCGATCAGACTGAAGAGTCCCGCATAATACCAAGGTTTTGGGTCTTCGTCCGAATTCGCCAGCTCGGTCATTCTCCGAGCACGCAAGCAAGAGGCCTCGAGCCGCAGTGGATCGGTCTCTGCGAGGTGATCCATGTAGTGGTTTGACGAGTCTTTGAGTGACTGCCGCACGATCCAACGGTTGTTCACCCGCCTCGCCCAGCTGATTGCATCAGTCATAAGAATCGGAGTTTTGAGAATCACCACGATGTTATAACAGGGTTCCGTCAACAACTCAATAGAGTTTGCTGGGAAATTACTTCTTTTCCGGCGGAGCAGGTTTTGCTGGAGCAGGTGTTGCAGGAACAGGTTTCGCAGGAACAGGTTTCGCTGGAGCGGGTTTCGCTGGTGCGGGTTTCGCTGGAGCGGGTTTCGCTGGAGCGGGTTTCGCTGGAGCGGGTTTCGCTGGAGCAGGTTTCGCTGGAGCAGGTTTCGCAGGAACAGGTTTCGCAGGAGCGGGTTTCGCTGGAGCAGGTTTCGCTGGAGCAGGTTTCGCTGGAGCAGGTTTCACTGGAGCGGGTTTCTCGGGCACGAGCGTTAGCCAGATCGTTTCGACGGAATCAAGAGCGTAGGGGCCTCGGAAATTGTCATCGGTAAAGGAAAACACCGCTGGTTTTTCTCTGGTTTTTTTGTCTGCCGTCTCGGTCACGATCACGCGGAAGCCTTTGCTGACCGGTGCGGCATCCGCTTTTGTTTCCAGTTTCAGGAGGACTTCCCCCCCTTTTTCGGGAACTTCGGGAGCTGTTGCGGTGACCCCGGCGGGAAGTCCCGGCAGGGAGATGACCAGCTTTTCTTTGTGCCCGTTTGTGCGGACGATGTTGATTTTTACTTCGAGAGCCTTCTTGCGATCCAGAAGAAAGGAGGACTTTTCCACCGTCGCTGTGAAATCCGGGACCGGAGGCTGAACCGTGACACGATACCGCATGTCCTCTCCGGCCCGACCGAATCGGTCCGAGATCGTGATCTGGTATTCCCCGTCCGCAGTCACCTTCCAGAGATAGGATGGGTCCGGTGATTTGTTGGTGTCGTCTTCCTTGCGGATCTCCGTTCCGTCGGCCTTTAGTAAGCGCAGGACGGGGTCGATCGGATATCCCAGAGTGCGGCCTTCGACTTGGATCAAGAGACTTTCGTCCTTCTTTGCAGTGATCTTGTACGAGTTGGGGGTACTGCGGGTCTTCAGGGTGCCGACCGTTTTTTTCCCGGTGGTGATCGTGTCCTCCTTGCTGTCTGCACCTGGGTTTTTTGGCAATAATCGAGCGGGCAACTGATCCGGCTTGAGGGCGAGATGGAGCCGATAATGAGCGTTCTTGGATCCCGTGTAGGCAACGCTCGCGGCAGGCGGGTGGGAAAAACCTGCCAGCGCAATGAGGTAATCGCCCTTCTCCGGAGCGGTGAAATGTAGGGTGGGATCGAGGTTGACGGAACCGTCGTGCTCCATCTGGAGACGATTTCCTCTCGTGTCGTAGAGGTGCAATACGGGATCGACGAGGGAACGCAGCCCGTAGGCCTCCACGATCGCATGGATCGTTTCCCCCTTTTCGAGAGAAAGTCGAAACGAGTCGAGTTCCCCTCCGGTGGAGAGTGTCCCATTGAGCACAAACGGCAGCTTGGATCGGTCCAGCGGCATGGCAGCGGTCAGGGTGCTGCTGTCCTTTTCCTCCTCGAGGACCTCATTCTGATCGCTAATGATAAAGAGGATCGGATTGCTGACCCCTTCGTCAGAAAAGGCTCGCAGGAGCACGGGTCCGACCGGTGCGTCTCCCGCGATCTTGACAATTACGGTATCCTTTTTGGCCGGATCGGTAGTGATCGTGATCCCTTTCTCCGAACTCCAGAAGTGAGCCGGCCAGGGGTCGATTTTTCCCTGTACCGTGATTGCAATCTCCGACCCGCGTTTTCCTCCAGCTGGGAAAACGGAATCGAGCGTCGGTGGTCCTGCGAAGGCGGTGAGGCCGCTGGTGAGCAGGGCGAGAAAGAAAATTCCGGCTTTCAAGGAGCTCAGGCGAAAAGTTCTTTGATGAGACGTCCGTTGTTGACGAGCTGGATGGGACGATTGTTCGTGTCGCTCAGGATCTCGGTCGGATCAATTCCCATTTTGGTGTAGAGGCTCGTAGCAAAGTCCTCTGGCGCGTAAATGTTCTCGTTGGCGTAGTATCCTTTCACGTCGGTGGCTCCGACGATCTGACCACCGGGGATGCCGGCGCCCGCCATGAGGACGCTCATGGCAAAGGACCAGTGATCCCGTCCCCCGTCCTTGTTGATTTTCGGGGTGCGACCGAATTCGCCCAACATCACGACCATGGTGTTGTCCAAGGTGCCACGATCTGCGAGATCACGGAGCAGCGCGCTGACCCCGATGTCGATCTGTTCGGCTTTGTTCTTTTTGTAATTTTCAAAAAGGGTTCGGTGATCGTCCCATCCTCCGCTGTAAATCGTGACAAAGGGAACTCCTACTTCGGTGAGTCGGCGGGCGAGGAGGAGACGCTGACCAAAATCATTCCTCCCATATTTTTCTCTCACGACCTCGGGTTCATTCGAGATGTCGAACGCCTTCTGCGCCTCCACGGAGGTGACGAGGTCGAACGCCCTCGCGTAATAATCGTCGAAGGCAATCGCCGGATCTTCGGCGGCGGAGTCCGTGATTCGACGGAGAGAATCGAGGGAACGGCGCAGCTCCACACGGGAGGTAGCACGACCATCCTCGATCGTCTTTGGCAAGGTGACATCGCGAACTCGAAAGTCCGATGCTTGCGGGTTGTCGGAGATCACGAAGGGAGCATGCTGCGCCCCGAGGAAATTTGGTCCACCCGATCGGGCCATCCGGGGGGTCGAGACATAGGCGGGAAGACCGTGGGGAACCTTCCGGTGAGAACTGACGACCGACCCGAAGCTCGGATGGAACGTGACATAGGCCCCACAACCGACCGGAACGGGCGTCGGACGCCCCGTTGTCAGGTAGTGGTTCCCCGCTCCGTGGTTGTTCTGCGCGTGGGCGATGGAGCGAACCACCGTGAACTGATCGAATGTCTTTGCCAGTTTGGGGAATTTTTCGGAAAAATGGACGCCCGGCACTGTTGTCGGCACGGTTCCGAACTCCCCCCGGATCTCTGAAGGCGCATCTGGCTTCGGATCGAAAGTTTCGTAGTGCGACGGTCCGCCGTCGAGCCAGATAAAGATGCAACGGGTATCCGATTTGCTCGCCGCCGAAGCCTGCATTCGCAGCATCTGGGAGAGCCCGATACCACCCAGAGCACCGAGACCGGTCTGGATGAAATCGCGACGACCTACCCCCTGACAGTTTTTTCGAAAATGGCTCTGGTTCATAATGGGTACCATCTACGTCTCTCTTGGGGCTCTCAGCAACGGGCGTCATCGCGTGGAGTGCGCCTTCTTGCCCATTCCGACAGGCACCTAAGGCAGGGAGCTCTCTCCGTCTGGCGAGAGGAGATTTCTCAATTCCCTACCGATCACGCTCAACTGCTCGCGGTGGGTCGTCGCGAGGGCTTCGAGGATTTCTTCCCCTCGCGGGGTGAGATGGAGATGTACCTGGCGACGATCTTCGATGGAGACATCACGGATGACCAATTGATCCAGGGCGAGGCGATCGACGAGGCCTACCGCGCTGTGATGGCGTATTTGCAGACGCTCCGCCAGTTCCCCGATCGTGACGTGGTCCCGCCCTGGGAAACCTTTGATGGCGAGCAGGGCCTGGTATTGTTTCGGGGGGAGGCCGGCCGCTGTCGCAGCGTCTTCGCTGAACCGAAGGAATTTCCGCAACTCGTATCGAAAGGCCGCGAGGCGCTCATACTGCAATTTGGTCAGAGGTCGACGATCAGCCATGAACGGACCTCTACATGACGGCACGCAGAATCGCCAGTCTCAGTTTGACATATATCGCGTTACGATATTTTGTCAGCCATGGCAGACCCGACCCCTCTCGTCGCAAATCATCCGAACCTCGCTCCCCCCTCACCGGTGCGGTTGGCGGACCACAGCGCGGGTCCGCGCATGATTTTGTTGTCGGGCATGGCGATCGTCATTGGAGCGATCAGCTCCGGAGTCGCCTACTTATTGTTGTGGCTCATCAATGTCATCACGAACCTCGCCTTTTACCAGCGGTGGTCGGCGGAGGAGGTGACCCCGCAAGGCCACCATCTCGGATGGTGGGTGGTCTCCGTGCCGGTGACGGGCGCTCTCATTATTGGACTGATGGCGCGGTTTGGCTCGGAAAAAATTCGCGGCCATGGCATTCCCGAGGCGCTGGAATCGATCCTCCTCGGACGCAGTCTCATCCACTGGAAAGTCGCGTTGTTGAAGCCGATCTCGGCCGCCATTTCGATCGGGTCGGGCGGGCCGTTTGGCGCGGAAGGCCCCATCATTATGACGGGGGGTGCCTTCGGCTCCCTTTTTGCGCAGCGATTCCATCTCAGTGCGGCGGAGCGCAAGACCCTGCTCGTGGCAGGTGCGGCAGCGGGGATGGCGGCGATCTTTGCGACCCCTGTCGCGGCGGTTCTCCTCGCGGTGGAACTGCTGCTCTTTGAGTGGAAACCCAGAAGTTTTATTCCTGTGACCGTCGCAGCGAGTGTCGCCGCCGTGTTGCGCGTCACCCTGCTGGGCGAGGGCCCCATCTTTCCTGTGGAAGCCCATCAGTCCGTGACCGGCGCGGTGGTGGCCTGCGCCGCGCTGGTCGGGGTGCTGACCGGATTTGGCTCGGGTTTGGTGACCACGATCGTCTACGGGATGGAAGATGCCTTTCGTAAACTCCCGGTACACTGGATGTGGTGGCCTGCGATCGGTGCGGTCGTCGTCGGGATCGGTGGAGTATGGGATCCCCGAGTCCTCGGGGTGGGGTACGAGACAATTCATTCGCTGCTCCGAGGTGAAGTAGTCGGAGTTGCTGTCGTGGGTCTGCTCGTCATCAAAACGCTCGTCTGGTCGACCGCGCTGGGGTCCGGGACTTCGGGGGGAGTTCTCGCCCCCTTGCTCACCATTGGTTGTTCCCTCGGTGCCGCGATGTCCGTCTGGTTGCCTGCCGGAGACGCCAGCACCTGGGCTTTGATCGGTATGGCCGCGATGATGAGTGGGTCCATGCGGGCACCTCTCACCGCGATGGTGTTTGCAATCGAGTTGACCCACGATTTTAATCTCCTGCCTGCCCTCATGATGGCTTGCGCCGCGTCCTTCGGGGTCGTTGTGCTCATCATCCGACGGTCGATTCTGACGGAAAAACTCGCTCGACGCGGCCAGCATATTACTTGCGAGTACAGCATCGATCCCTTTGAGTTCGTGCTCGTCCGGCAAGTCATGGATGAGGAAGTGCCTACCGTTCCGGCAGCCACTACTCTGGAGGAATACTGCCAGAGAATCGGTGACAACGACGACCTCCTCGCGAAACGGCAGGCAGCATTTCTGTCCGATGAAGAGGGTCGCTTGGTGGGTATCATCACCCGTGGTGATGTCGTCCGTGCGATGCAGGAGGAAGATTCGCACAGTCTCACCCTCGCCTCCGTGGGTTCCACCCAACTCATCGTCAGCTACCCCGATGAACCGCTCAACATCGCCCTCGCAAAAATGCTCCAGCACGATATCGGACGCCTCCCCGTGGTCGATCCCACTCGCTCGTCGCAGGTAGTCGGGTATCTGGGGCGTGCCGCGATCCTTTCGGCTCGTTTGCGCCTGCACCAGGAGGAATCCGTTCGGAAAAAAGGCTGAGCTCGTCGCACCTTGCCGCCGACCAAGTCATCCGGGCCTACCATGGTGGGCTACAGATTGCAAACTGCACGGGAGTGAGGTGCGACTCCCCGGTACTTTGCAAAGGTAGTGGATTACAAAGATTGGAAAGAGGACCGCAACGCCTTCCCGTAGCAGCATCTACTCGGCTCGCACAAAAGTTGGCGCGAATCGTGCACAGTTGGATCGAGACGTAGCCAAACGAGCTACGGACTAACCACACACATTCTAAACTCATGGGCATACTTACTTGGATCCTCTTCGGCCTCATTGCGGGCATCATCGCAAAACTGATCCTCCCCGGCAAAGATCCAGGCGGATTCATCATCACCACCCTGCTCGGCATCGCCGGGGCTCTCCTCGGGGGATTCATCGGGTCCGTGCTCGGCTGGGGCACCGTCGACCAGTTTGACACCCGCAGTATGTTGCTCGCGATCGGGGGTGCCATCCTCATGCTCCTACTCTATCGAGCCCTTCGTGGGAAAAAGGCGTAGTTGACTCCCCCCCACCGTTGCCGAGTCATGACAAATTCGGAGAAGCAACATGGCCGGCAAGCGGACTTCCCCCATGAGATCCCCCGGCGCGGATGGTGGGACATCGCCTACCGCTTAAAGGAGAGGATCGGTCGGGATAACCTCGGGTTTATCTCGGCAGGAGTTGCCTTCTACCTTCTCATGGGTTTCATCCCCACTCTCGCTGCGGTAGTCGCCCTCTACGGACTCTTTGCTGACCCCGGAGATGTCGAGCGCCAGATGGCCTCCCTCCAGGGACTCGTTCCTCCCGAGGCCCTCCAAATCTTTGAGGGAGAGTTGAAGCGCATCGCGTCCAACGATGCCACGGCCGGTTGGGCCACCCTCATTGCCCTCAGTTTGGCGATTTGGGGCGGTTCCCAGGCGATGGACTCCATGATCACCGCGCTCAATCTCGCCTACGACGAGTGTGAAACGCGGGGATACTTTCGCCGCAAATTCCTCGGACTCGGTCTGACCATTGGACTGGCCGTATCCGTCGTTTTGACCGTCGCCCTCCTCGCCTCGGCCCCGGTCGCCCTGCATCTTCTCGGCTGGAGGAGTTCGTCCGAATGGATCATCCAGTTGATGAAATGGCCTCTTCTCCTTCTGGTGGTTGGTTCCGCCGTCTCGCTCCTCTACCGCTACGCCCCCGACCGGGAAGATGCAAAATGGCGTTGGATCACCCCAGGTGCCGTCCTCGCGACCGTGTTTTGGGGGATCGGCTCCGTCGGGTTCTCCTGGTATGTCTCCACCTTCGCTAACTATTCGGCCATGTATGGCTCCCTCGGCGGCATCGTCATTCTCCTCTTCTGGTTCTACATCACCGGATTTGTGATCCTCCTCGGAGCCGAAGTCAACGCCGAGGTCGAGCATCAAACTGCCCGCGACAGCACCACTGGCCCACCACTCCCCCTCGGGGATCGCGGTGCCTACGTCGCGGACCATGTAGGGGTTTCTCATGATCGGTCCTGACGGACCGTGTCCTGACGGACCGTGTCCTGACGGACCGTGTCCTGACGGACCGTGTCCTGAGCGGAAGGGGAGGGGGATGAAAAGATGGTTTCCGTGTTCCCCGGTTTGGGGAGTATTGCGAACCACTGGTCCCAAGGGGAAATGAATTACGCGGCCTTCTCACTCTGCTGCGGAAATCGTGGGCGAGAGGGAAATCTGCCTCGAAACGAACGATTCTGCGCTGGAACGAACGATTTTGTCATGCGTCAGAACCTTCCTGCATTCCGTCAGAGAGATTCGGCCAACGCACAGAACGGTTTTGTCATCGGGCAGAATCGTTCAGCGCTGGTACAAAACGAGTCTGCCGTGGGGCGTTCGTCCTTTGCGACAAGCCGCGATCGAGAGCAGCAGCGCGCTCGAACCGGGCAACTCCGGCGACGGTGGAGAGTTACTTCGACGGATCGGCGGTTCACTATTTCTTTTTCCTTTTGCCTTCGGTCGCAGGAGATCTCTCTTTTTACTCCTTTTCGCCAGAGGCGGGATTGCAGTCTGCACGGGGGACTCGACATCCTGTTCGTTTATGCCCATGCGTCGTGGGAGGGGTGTTGTTTGTACTATGTTGAAATCGAGCGGTTTGAATCATTCGTAGGGAGATGGTCTGTATCGAGCGATGAGGGAATCTGTAACAAAAACTTTATGAAACGTCTGAGGAAGCTGCTGGACTATCGTCTGATCACCCGCACGGAGATTCTGGAGAAAGTCCCGCGGACGGAGTATGCGCTCACCGCGACGGGTGAGCAGCTCAGTGTCATCATCGAAAAGATTCG
>JAGPCC010000300.1 GCA_018058245.1 Verrucomicrobiales bacterium | reverse complement strand
TCTCCACAATGAAGGGGGATGGTTCCACATCGGCACGGACGGCAAACCGATCTCAGGCGAAAAATGGGAGGAGGCGCAAGATTTTGCCGAAGGCAGAGCCGCTGTAAAACGCGCTGGAAAATGGGGCTACATCGGACTCGATGGAGCCATGATCACGGAGCCGACCTATGAGGAAGCGAACGACTTCAGTCGCGGCCTCGCCGCCGTGAAATTGGAGGGGCGATGGGGATTTATCAATCCCGCAGGCGAGCCCGTGATCGCGGCGATCTGGGATGAAGTGACGGCCCCGGAATCCGAAGCAGTCCCCGGCTTCTATCGCTGGTTCGGCGAAGCGGGTGCAGAAGATCCACCCGTGGAACCGCCATATCTCGATGTCGCGCAGGTGAAAATCAATGGCGCGGCGGCTCTGATCGGTCGGGATGGCAGATTGATCATCGACCCGCGACTGCCGGAAGTGCCGCGTGAGGGTGACGCCTATTTGAATGGCGAGGACCAGATGATCGTGATGCGTTGGGGCAATGGAGTAGGGTTGGAGAAGAGAGAATGGTATGCGTGGTCCGACCTTGCGTGGCTTGAAAATGACGAGCCTTTCCAGATCAGCCCTGCGTTTCGATGGCAAGTCCGGGAGCAAGATTATGAGAAGGCTAGGGAACTGGCGAAACAAACTGCAGCAATCTGGGATGAAGTGAGAGGCTCTGGAGCAGAGAATCGAGGCGCGCGAATTCGTCAGTTCTGGAAAACAGACGGATTGGGACAGAACCTAGATCAAGCGAATTGGGTTCTCATCAATCAGATGGGAAAACCGCTCTCTGAAGGCAACTGGATTCGCCCCAAAGTGAATCGCACTTCCGATCCCTTCTCAGGTGGCCTCATCCACGCCCGAGGGCAGAACGACAAATACGGACTGATCCGCAAAGACGGCACCACCATCATGGAACCCCGCTTCGACAACATCAACTGGGTCGCACCGAAGATCGCCGCAGTCTGGAATCGCGATGACGGAGGCCTCATCACCGCTGAGGGCGAGTGGCTTTTTCAGGACAATGAGACCGCTCGAATCGCCCGATTTGTGCGCCCGACCGATTCTCAATTCCGTCACGGGCTGGCGGTCATCGAAGACGTTCCCCAATGGGGTTATGCCCGCCTCAACCGCACCGCACCCACTCAGGAGAAGCCATGAAACGATCCTACCTACTCGTCACTCTACTTTCCGCCGGTCTGATCTTTGCCGCAGTTCATCGTGTCCATGGCCTGACCGTGGCCGAGCAGGCCGAGGACTTTTACCAGCGAGGCCTTGCGGCAGAAAAGCGCGAGGATTTTATTGCAGCGGGGAACTGCTACACTCTGACACTGCGGGTGAACCCCGGTCATGCGGAATCGCTCGCGAGGATGGCGGATCTGGAAGAGCGCAATGTCTTCGGTACCGAGGCGAAGGCGAAGGTCATCATTCTCCCGAATCTGGAATACAATGTAACAAACCGGGATGCGGCGGAACGAGAGGCCAAATTTTCGGACACCCTCGCACTTTTAGAAAGACTGACTGGCCTTGACATCGTTCTCGAAACAGATGGCGAGCCCATCCTCCAACACTCACTGTATCTCAGAGAAGTGAGTCTTGATGAGGCGCTAAGCCAGATCGCCACCAAGGCCGGCCTCACCGTTTCCTACGAGCGGGATCTCATACACCTGTCGCCCAAAACGGGCCTTCCTCGAGCCAGTCCAGAAACCCGGGCCACACTCTCACGATTGAACGAACAATTCCAGGCGGCACTCGCTGCCCTGTCTGCTCCGGGCAAAGCCGAATTGGAAAAACTCGCTGCCACTTACGATTCCGCATTAGTCGCGATCTCCAGTGCCGTCGGTGCGAACCCGGACGAAGTTGCCGTCGTCAATGCGGAGCGATCGAAGGTTGGCTACACGATCCGTTCACTGATTGCAGCCGACCAGCCGGGTTCCTTCAGCACGGGGGCGGAGGGATGGGCTCTCTTCGATACCAAGGGTGCCAAAACGCAGCCGGTCGATCACCATGCGGCGGGATACCTCGACGGAAAAGATCTCATTCAGGGATCGGATTATTATTTCTCTGCCCCGCAGTCTGTTCTCGATCAAATACACGAGGCAACCCTCGAAGACTCCATCTCATTCGACTTTTACACCACAGGCAGTGACATCGGTAAAAAGGACACTTTGGTTCTGGAGTCTCCCGGTATGACGCTTGTCCTGCCCGTGTCGAACCCGCCGAACCGCGAGTGGAAACAGTTCTCCTATCGCTTCGATCCATCTGCCGGGTGGAAGATCGGAATGATCGGCAAACTCGGAAAGAAGCCCGCCAAAACTTCCGAGATCCAACGTGCACTGGCCACTGCGACAAAGCTCTACATTCGCGGTGAGTGGAAAACCGGTCCCGACGCAGCGCGGCTCGACAACGTCTCCATCACTGCGACTGGCACACCAGTGAACTCGTCGCCCACAACTGGAAAACCATCGCTCACCTCAGTCGCACCGTTTACGCCCGGACCGCCAGCAATTACCCCCACGATGCTGGAGAAGAAGCCAGTTCCCTCGACCGCCGAGGCATTGGGAAAGCCCGATTCGACACCGGTCCAGCCCGATCCAAAAGCGGACTTCAAGGGATGGTTGAAGACGGTTCAGCTCGTCCATGTCACCGGAAACAAGTTCACCATCAATGACGACGAAGTCCTACAACTCAATCCTTCAGCAGGTCTGGCTCGTTTTAAGCCAATCAAAATTGATTTAGAAAATCGGACCGTGACCTGGGAGCGCCCTGACTTCACCGCAAAGTTAACCGTGACAGCTGACCTCAAAAGTTTCCAGTACGCCCACAAGACCGACGAGACGGAAGTGAAGGGAAATCGCGTCGAACCTCGCGATCCGGCGATCTTCGATGGTAAGCCAGCGACTCAACCGGCACCAGCCTCTGTTCCGAAACCCCTTGCCCCGAAACCCATTGCGCCAAAACCCAGCACCGCGCCACCAGTCAAGCCTCAGGAAAACAGTCTCGGGATGAAATTCGTCCCAGTGCCCGGCAGCAAAGTGCTTTTTTGTATCCACGAGACACGCCGACAGGATTACGCTGCCTTTGCGACGGCGGTTCCCGGCACCGATGAAACCTGGAAGACCGCGCAGCGAAATGGAGTGCCGTGTGGCCACCGGGACGATCATCCCGTCGTCGGAGTGAGCCGGGATGAAGCTCGAATATTTTGTGATTGGTTGAGCAAGAAGGAAGGGAAAGTGTATCGCCTGCCGAGCGATGAAGAATGGAGCCTCGCGGTGGGTGTAGCGGAATTCGAGAAACGCACGGCGGAGTCCACTCCTGAGTTGCTGAACACGAAAGAGAAAACCCGGTTCCCATGGGGAGACAATTATCCGCCCAATGGAGGCGAACCCGTCGGGAACTACGCGGACACGAAGTGGAAAGAGACTTTCCCCTCCGAAGGGATCGTCGAGGGCTACACGGATCACTTCGACACCACCGCGCCGGTGATGAGCTTCAAAGCCAATTCATTCGGTCTTTTCGACTTGGGCGGCAATGTGTGGGAGTGGATCGATGATCCCTGGCAGGGAGCTGCTCTGGGCGGTCCCGTCGTGCGCGGTGCAGGGTTCAGTTCCTCCGGTCAGGGAGCATTACTCTCCTCCCGTCGTTCCCGCAGCGGTCTCCCCCGCCCCCCAGATACCGGGTTTCGGGTGATAATAGTAATAAAGTAACTGTACGACCGTCACGAGAAAAACCGGGACTTCGGTCGAGCCTCTGTTTTCCTCTTGAACTGCCAGAACTGCCAAACGCTGGCAGGCCACCACGGGAAGGGCTGGGGCTGAACAACCCACTCCAGACAATGGAGAACGGGAGGATTCCTTTTAAAAAAAGGAACGGAGCGGACGGGACTCGAACCCGCGACCTCCGCCGTGACAGGGCGGCGTTCTAACCAACTGAACTACCGCTCCACGGTAACAAGAGGGAGATCGGAAACTTCTTTCCTCAGCTCTCTCCGGCTGGTGGGCGGACTCTACTCACAGAAGTACTTTCGCGCAACAAAAAATATTCGGGAAATCCGTTGCTTTCGACACCTTTCTGAGCAAAGGTTCCGGCCCGCCGCAAAAGTATCCTTCTGCGGCTGAATTTTTTCCCAGGTGTACCCATGAATGTGATTGATAAGATCGAGCGAGAGCAGATGAAAACTGAAGTTCCGAATTTCCGTCCCGGAGATACGGTCAACGTTCACGCTCGCGTGGTTGAAGGCGGCAAAGAGCGTATCCAGATCTTCAAAGGTCTCATCATCGGCTGCCACGGTTCTGGAATCAATGCGTCACTCACGGTCCGTAAGATCTCCAGCGGAGAAGGCGTCGAGCGCTCCTTCCACGTTCACTCTCCCAAGACGGCGAAGATCGAGATCCTTAAAAACGGAAAAGTTCGCCGTGCGAAGCTGAACTACCTCCGCGCCCGTCTCGGAAAGGCCGCGACCAACCTCAAGCCGCGTGCGGTCAAACCAAAGAAAGCGTAAGGGTTCCCCTACTCCATTTCTTTTCTCGAAAGGGTGATTGCTCCGGCTCTCACCCTTTTTTATTGGCGTAACGGAACTTTTACCTGTTTCAAAGTCTGCGAGTTACGCGAGGATCTCGTGAATGACGTGACCTTCCACATTCGTAAGTCGGCGCTCAAACCCGTTATGGCGAAAGGTCAGTCGTTCGTGATCGAGTCCTAATAGGTGGAGAATCGTTGCGTTAAAATCGTAAAGCGGATGGACTTCCTTCACCGCCTTTTGCCCGAGTGGATCCGTTTCGCCGTGGCTCACACCGGACTTTACTCCGGCCCCCGTCATCCAGCAGGTGAATCCGTCTGGATTGTGATCGCGTCCCTTGGCCCCTTTTTGGAAAAAGGGCATCCGTCCAAATTCTGTACACCAGACCACGAGGGTGTCTTCGAGCAACCCTCGCTGTTTCAGGTCCGAAATCAATGCGGCGGCCGGTTGATCGAGAATCTGCGAGTGGACGTCATATTGCTCCTTCAGGGCGTTGTGACCATCCCAGTTCAGTTTTCCCCCGCTTGCGTAGGCTCCGTTAAAGAGCTGCACAAAACGCACTCCCTTTTCAATCAGTCTCCGCGCGAGGATGCAGTTTTTCGCAAACGCGGCTTTGTCAGGATTTTGACTATCATCAGCACCGTAGAGATTCAAAATGTGTGCTGGTTCGGTGGAAAGATCCGCAATCTCGGGTACGCTCAGTTGCATCCGTGCGGCGAGTTCGTAGCTCGCGATGCGGGCGGCCAGCTTGCTGTCGCCGGGGTTTGCGGCAAGATGACGCTCGTTCATTTTCCGCAGGAGGTCACGGGCTGCTGCGTTTGCCGGATCGGAAATCCCCAAGGCCGCAAGATGCCGCACCGGATTTTTCGAACTCATCGTTGTGCCCTGAAACGCCGCCGGCAGAAAACCGGGCCCCCAGTTGTTTGAGCCATTTTGCGGAACTCCCCGCGGGTCCGGGATCGCGACATAGGAAGGCAGGTCATTACTCGCGCTCCCGAGCGCATAGGTCGCCCAGGATCCGAGGCTGGGAAATCCGTCGAGGACAAATCCGGTCGAGAGGAAGTTTTCCGCCGGTCCATGGGTGTTTGATTTGCTCGTGAGAGAATGGACAAAGGCAAAATCGTCCGTCAGTTCCGCGAGGTGCGGAATCATGTCACTGACCCACTTCCCGGTTTTGCCACGTTGCCGGAATTCGTACTGTGGTCGAGCAAGGTTTCCCGCCGGTCCTTGAAAGGTCACCGCAGGTCCACCGGGAAGTGGTTTGTCATCCCACTTGATGAGATCTGGTTTGTAATCCCAGGTCTCCAGCTGACTCACCGCCCCCGCACAGAAGATCACAACGACATTTTTTGCCTTCGCCGGAAAATGCGGGTCACGCGGTGCATACGGGCGAGCCGGGTCAATGAGCGGGCCATTCGACGACGCCCCAAGGAGGCCGTCGCCTCCTAGCAGATTCGCCAAAGCGACCGAACCCAGCGCGGTGGTGCTGTTGCTAAGGAAGCGACGCCGGTCGAGAAGGAGGCTGCCAGCGGGGGAAAGGGTTTCAGCGCG
>JAGPCC010000061.1 GCA_018058245.1 Verrucomicrobiales bacterium | reverse complement strand
TCTTGTTGGGGCCGTCTTCGACCTCGGCGAGGAAGTCGTGCCAGGGTTCTGTCTGCACCGCTTCCTGAGCAGGCTTCCACTCCCGCAGCACCGCTGAGTGGAAAATGACAGGCCGAGTGAACGATCCGAGGCCCAGGTGGTGGGGATCGGAAAGATGGCTGTGAGACTCGGGGCCGAAACGCGCGAAGTCACCGCTCCACTCGACGAGAAGTTGCTCATCGACGAAGGCCCGCAGCGAGTTTTTTCGGACCTCGACTCGGGTGTGGTAGCGTTTGCCGACTTCGAGAATGGGGCCCTTGGTGCTCATCGCCTCCGTGCGCTTATCGGCCCGCGTTTCATCGAGCAGATCGAACCCGCAAATCGAAGAATTGTTCGTGTAGGCGTTGATTTTCCAGGCGAAGGACCGGCCGCCGGCGCTCAGGTGGACGTTGACGTTGTTCCCATAGCGTGTGGGAGTGAACTCCGCCTCCAGATCGTACTCCGGCGGAGCGACGTAGGGAATTTCGACGAGGTTGGGCGATTTGCTCTCGGGGAATACGATATCCGTTCCCTGGCGCAAGACCTGGCCGCTGCGGGCGTTGCGATTGATGTCTATCATGGCCAGCAGGTCCACGGGCTCAGGCTGGGGCGCAACGGCATCCGGAAGTTCCCACCCCAGCGCCTTCAGCGGATCGGCGATGCCGTCGAGGATGGCGTATTCGACCTCCTTGAATGCGACCGGGGTCTCGGGATAGCCGTTCGCAATTTCGATCCTTCCTGGTTGATCTGTGGCAATGCCGGACTGCCTCACTTCGTGTCCGTCGATTCGCGCCAGCAACCGATCTCCGACGAAGGCGAATTGGATCAAGCCTTCTTTCCCAGCGGACGGGATGGGCAGGCTCCACCTTTGCAGAACCGTTGGCGGTGCGGCACTTTCCCGGTGGGTGCTCAACACGGCTTCACCGCTATCCTTGAACTGCAAGTTCACGTATTGATCCGAACGCATCCTCGCCTTGATGCTGATGAAGCCGTTCTTCTCCGGGAACCGATAGCGCATTCGGATCACCCCATCGCGGAACTGGCTGCCACCGCCACTGCTGTACCAACGAAACGGCGTCACCCATCCATCATTCGCCGCCGCCTGGGCGGAGATTTCCGGCGTCATAGAGACAGCAGTCCATTCCAACTCCGTCTTGAGCGCCCCGTCATCCTTGAGAACCTCCCACCCCAGCGCCCGCAGCGGATCGGCGATGCCGTCGAGGATGGCGTATTCGACGTCTTTGACTGCGTAGTTGCGACCGTGGAAACTGATGACGCCGGCGGTGGTGGGTTCCGGTGTCTGGAAGCGTAGCTCCTGACCCTTGAAACGAACCAGGTAGGTGTCGCCAACGACGGCTGCCTCAACGACTTCCGCATCGCCTTGACGGAGCGGCGTATCGAAAGTGATGCGGCCCAGCTCGACGTGTTCCTCCGCTTTGCCACCCGGTGCAATCTTCGCGATGAGTTCGGTTTCGTAGATTTGAAGGGCAATTGGATCGCCACTTTCAAGTGCGTGAAAGTAGATGTTGATCTGATCGGACGCGTCGCGCCGCAAAAGGGCTCGCACGACGCCGTCCTTGAGTTTGAGCTGACTTCTGGAGCCGGCCCGGAAGGGGCCGAAGCTCTGGAGTTGGCTGGGAGCGGTCATCCAACCATCGGAAGCCAGAAACGGTAGATCTTTGTATCCCCAATCGGCCTTCTGCCAGAGCGAATCAGCATCTTCGGGTTTCTCCTTTGGAACTACCCAGCCCAGCGCCTGCAGCGGATCGGCGACGCCGTCGAGGATGAAGTATTCGACGCCCTTCAGAGCTGGTGCGTCCTTTTGATCTTCTGCACCGATGGTGATAACGCCCTTCCAAGGCTCGGGCAGACCGCCAAGAGTGATCGCTTGGCCGTTGACACGAGCGTAGACCGTGGTTCCGATGACAGCGAACTCAAGCATGCCTTCATCACCTGCATTGAGCGCTGGCAATTGCAACTCCTCAGTAAATTCGTCGGTCTTTTCCTGCCAGAGGCTCAGAGATACCCGCCCACTCTGGCGCACTTTTAATTGCACGCCTTGTGGGATTTCATCCGTCCCGCTTTTGCGAAGATCGATCCACATTTGGGCGCCTTCGGTCCAGCGATAGTTCAACCTGACGGCACCATCGGTGAATTGGCCCGCGCCCGGAGGATACCAGCGGAACGGCTTCGTCCAGCCGTCGTTCGCTGCAGCCTCCGCCGTCTGCTGTTCGTTCATGGGCAAGGACACCCAATCCGCAGTTTTCCCCAATTCATCCGCCGTGCTGTTTTCAATCGGGCGAACTTCGACGCTATGAAAGATGATTTTTTCCGGTCCCGGGCCATGGCCGCCGAGGGAGATTCGGTTGGGCTTAAAAGTGCCCCATTCCTCCGCCGGGTATTTCGTTGCAGGCTTGACGCTTTGATCAAAAACGGATCGTCCATCAACCCAGAGCCGAAGACGAACGTTGGCACCGTCCGGCTCGACACGGGCAAGAATACTTTGCCGTTTGCCACCTGTGAATGGACTGGGTTCGATGACGACGGAGGTCTCCCCATGATGGATCGCTAGGGTGCGTTTACCAATGTTGAAGCCGACAAGTTTTCCACCGGAGACAGGAAGCGAGATCCGTCCGACCGGGAAGTATTGCGCGTCCAAAGTGACATCGGAGCGGAATTCGTAGGCGCCCTCAAGATCGATTGGCAATTCCACAAGGGCAAAGTCCGCCCTGCTGAGTTCGATCCCGTCTGCCGTTTTTTTGAAGGCACCCGCTTTGCCCGGGTCAGTGACATCCTCGGGAAGCCGCAACGTGCTCAACAAATCGATCCAGGGAGAGTCGCCGGAGGCGGTGTCCGGCACCTCCCACCCCAACGCCTGCAGTGGATCGGCGATGCCGTCGAGGATGAGGTATTCGAAATCACGCACGAGACAATTGGTGCTGCGGAATTCGAATTCGCCGTGGTTGGAGATTCCCGGTTTGGTATCATCTCTCACCAGCCGCCCGTCCATCCGGAAGAGAATCCGATTCCCGATGATGGCGAATTCCATGGTGCCTTCGTCGCCGGTTTTCAAGATTTTCGGATGCATGGTATCTCCGAAATTCTCGTTCTGGGGCAATTGAACAAGACCTTGTCTGGAGGAGGTATTCCACACCGTCACAAAGGGATTTTGGGCACCGCCTCCACGCCGGGCGCGCAGGTTGATTTCGGTCTGGGGCTGCTTGCTGTCGATCCAGCGGTAGCGAAACCGAACCGCCGCGTCTTTCACTTCGTCGGGGTTCACGCCGGCGCTTTTGAGGAGGTTCCATGCAAAGTCTGGGTCCGTCTTTGATCCGAAGTCCACCCAACCGTCGCGAACGGTGAGTCCATCCGCCTGCCACTCGGATTCCGACCTCTCGATGCGCGTCCAGTCGCCGGCGGATGAATCCTCCGCCACAGGCTCGATCCACATCATGTAGGCAACTTTCGTACTGTCGCTGTGGAGATCGAGATCGATGGCGGGCCCTATTTCCCGAACTTGGTTAATGAGATCGGTGGACTCTCCCCACGCCTTCCAACTGCCATCCACCATCTGGGCGGCACTCATACGGGTGCCTGCGCGAATCGCCACGGCCGGACCGAGATCCCGTGGCACCGAGCCGAATTCGTAGGGCTTTCCAATACCATCACTGACGAACACTTCTCCCGATTCCGAACGCATGACGACATGATCTCTACCAGCATCCATTTCGATCACATGCCGGAAGCTTGCGGGATAAGCGGTCAGCGTACCGTCGGCGCGAAAACTTTTCACTCCCTTCAGCCGGTCAGCGGCCAGGTACGATACATCCGCCGAAGCCCAAGCGCTGGCTCCGAGAAAGAAATCGGCGGGCGGTCGCTGCCTGCCTGGAACATCCCAACCTCCTCCTGTGGGATGCATGGTTCCATCTGAATCCAGAATCAACACCGTCCCGTAGGCAGCGAGAATTCCGGAGGTATCGGTCAAACTGGGATCAAACAGACGCTTGAATTCTTCATTGATGAGGTTGCCAAACGAGCCATCCGACATCCGCATCCAAGGGCTGTCCATTCCTCGCATCACTTGGGTGGCGAAAAGTGGGCCAAAATGCTTCCCGGATTGCGAAAATCCGAGTCCAACCTGTCCATAGGTTTCGCCATTAGCTCGGCGAGCTACCCAACCCGAATTCCCAATCTCCACTTCGACGAAATCGTCGAAATTCGCTGCGACTCCCAGTTCGATCGATCCGTCAGATCGATTTCCGAACACCCGCAATCTCCCGCCCCGCTCCCGCGCTGCAAGCACATGCGCCTCTGGCGCCACCGTAGCCACTACCGATGCTGGGGCCGGTTCCGTCACGACCATTTCCTTTTCCCAGTCCTTTAACGCCCAATACATCCCCGCTCCAAGCACCGCCGCCAGGCCAAGCGCCACGATCCACGCACCAACCGCGCTCTTCTTCGCATTTTGTCGCGAAGGCTTCTTCCCAGGCACGGCAGTTTTCCCGTTCTGCTTCCCCTTCCTCTCCTCCGCCACCCCCTGCACCGGCGTCGTGCGGATCACATCCACGTCGGTCTTGATCTCGCTGGCTTGCTGGTAGCGCAACTCAGGATCTTCTTGAAGAGCACGAACTACCACCTCATCCAAACGCACATCGACCTGAACCCGCTGACTTGGCGGCGCCCAGGCACCACGCGGAGGACGCCCCGTGAGCATCTCGTAGAGCATCACTCCGAGCGAATACAGATCGGCACGGTGATCCGCCGCCCCCGCGAGTGCCTCGGGAGCCATGTAGTCGGGAGTACCCATGACCACGTTTGACCGGGTGAAAGCTCCGCTGCCATCATCGAAGGGCCTGGCGAGTCCGAAATCCGCTAGCTTCGCCCGCCCATTGAGCGCGAGAATGACGTTGGCCGGTTTGATGTCCCGATGCACCACCCCCTGGCTATGGGCGTATTGCAAGGCATCGCAGATCTGGCCGACGATCTCAAGGGCCTGGGCGCAGTCAAGTCCCGGACCGTGGATGATACGATGAAGATCCGTCCCATCGACGAACTCCATCACAAAATAGAGATGGCCTTCCGAGGTTTGACCAAAGTCGTGAACAAGGACGATGCCGGGATGATGCAGCTTCGCGAGCGTCCGCGCCTCTCTTTCAAAACGCGCGACAAATTCCGCGTCCCTCGTTAACTCGGCCGGAAGCAGCTTGATCGCGACCCGTCGATCAAGGGTGACCTGGCGTCCACGGTAGACAGCCCCCATGCCACCGCGTCCGAGGAGTGCGTCAATTTCATACTGTGGGAGAAGTCGGGCAAGGGACTCCGGTGTCGGCGGTTCCCATTTATCGGGAGCAGTCCGAGAATGGAGGCCAGCATCAATAAGTTCGCGAGGATCGAGGCCCTCCAGTTCGCGGTCGCGAAGATCCGGCAACGTGGGGGAGAGCGCATCCTCGTCGGAGAGCGGGAGATCGGGTTCTTGAGGGTTCATTTGAGAGGTCCAGTCAAAGGCTTACAAAGAGAAATACGGAATCCACTGATCAGGGTTGCAAAGAAGGGGAAATCCCGATTTCCCGAAAATGATTGAGTATCTTCATAACCATTCTTTCAATTCAGCGAGTTCAGCTTTGATATTGTCCGAGGTAGGCTCGTCGAGCGTCATCGCTACCTGTTCGAAAAGCACTTCGCGCCAACGCTCGCGCACTCGCGAGACATGACTTTTGAAAGTGCCTACCGGCATCCCGAGACGACAGGCGACCACTTCGTAGGACTCGGCCGAAGTTTCCCCCAATCCGAGAAAAGGACGCAGTGCTGCAAACAGGTCCGCTTTTCCGCGGTTGGCGAACTCTAACCGAATCGCATTGAGCGAAAACTCCAACAGGGTAATCGCCCAGCGGCGTTGAAAGAGCCGATCTGGCGGCAGATCGCCCGAAGCAGGTTCGGCAGAATAACGTTCTTCGGCAAGAGCCGTGTCCAGCGAAAAGGTCACCTCACTCCCCCGCTTCTCCGCGAAGCG
This sequence comes from Verrucomicrobiales bacterium, assembly GCA_018058245.1. Lineage (GTDB taxonomy): Bacteria > Verrucomicrobiota > Verrucomicrobiia > Verrucomicrobiales > DEV007 > Arctic95D-9. Next base: position 15,198 of record JAGPCC010000061.1, on the reverse strand, counting down.
CCGGTCCCTCTGGTCCGAAAGGTAACGCCGCAAGCAAGTGAGTAAAAAGCTACGAAGATGGCCCTTCTCTCGATCAGCGGCTCCAAGAATTTCCTTGGTGAGAAGTTTCGTGAAAAATCCCTGGGTAAGGTCCTCGGCATCCTGAACATTGTGACCCTGCCGGCGAATGAAACCATAGAGGGGATACCAATAGGCAGTGCAAATCTCCTCCAACGCCTGATTCGCAGATTCACTTTCCGTCTCGACAGCCCGATGAACGAGACTCCAATGCGTTGTACGAAAGAATCCGGGACTGTCTTGCTCCTTCATAAAAACTACGTTCTCTTACTCGTAGATACGGAATCGGTGGGCACGGGTTGCAATCCTTGTCTGCACTCTTCGTTTTCCCCATATTTCAGCAGAGATGATGGCAGGAACGATACTCGGTCGTCAACGACAACGGCTTAAATCGCAATGCTACCATCCTTAGCCAAACGTCACTATTGAAACAGATGAATCCGAAATCGTTTCTTGAACACGTGAATGGGGGCATTGTCTCGGAGACAGTACGATCGAACATTGCTGGAATTCATGAGATTGATCTCCCTACTCGCCTTCGCAATCGGCACTCCCCTCCAGTCGGCGGACTGGCCTCACTGGCGGGGTCCGAACTACGACGGAACTTCCGCTGAAATCATCCCGTCGCCACTCACCAGCGAACTCCCGGTCCGCTGGAAAGCGCAAATCGGCGTCGGATTCAGCAGCGTCTCCGTGAGCGGTGATCGTGTTCTCACGATGGGCAACCGAACGCTCGCGAGCGTCGAGACGGACACGATCTGGTGCCTCTCGGCGAAGACCGGAGAAGTGCTCTGGGAGCACTCCTATCCCTGTCCGCTCGACCCACTCTACTATGAAGGGGGACCGTCCGCGACTCCGTCGATCCACAAGGGTTCGGTCTATACTCTCAGTAAAAAGGGTCACGTCCATTGCCTCGATCTGGAATCCGGGAAACAAATCTGGTCCCGTGATCTCGTTCGGGACCACCAAGTCGCGCTGCCTGAGTGGAGCTTTTCCAGCTCGCCCTTTCTCGACGGAGATCGAGTCCTGCTGAACGTCGGAAGCGGAGGCATCGCGCTGGATCGGGAAACCGGTAAAACCCTTTGGCTGAGTTCTACCGGAACCTCGGGATACGCCACCATCGTTCCCTTCGGCGCAGGCAGCCCAGGTGCCAATCATCTGCTCTTCTCGGCGAAGTCGCTGCTTTTTTTTGATTCCGTCACCGGAAATGCAGCCTCCAAGTTTCCCTGGAAATCGAGCCGTGATGTCAACGCCGCCGACCCAGTTGTGATCGGAGACAGCATCCTCCTTTCCTCCGCCTCCGGCTCGATCCGGATCAAACCCCGACGTGAAGGAGGAGAACCAGAGGTTGTCTGGGAGCAAAAAGATCTGAAATGGTATTTCAATCCAGGTGTCCTCGTTGGGGATCATGTGTATTCGATTCATGGCACGACCCATCGGCCCACCGAACTCGTTTGCCTCGATTCGGCCACCGGGAAAATCGTCTGGTCCGAACCCGGTTTCGGCAGCGGCGGACTGTCTGCGGCAGGCAATACCGTGATCGTGTTCGACAACGGACAACTGACCCTTTTCGAGGCTGACCCGAGCGCGTTCCGGAAACGACACCAGCAAAAAATCCTGGAAGGAAAATGCTGGACCACCCCGGTGCTCGCAGGTGGAAATATTTACTGTCGAAACGCCAGCGGAGACCTCGCTTGTGTGGAAGTGGTGGCAGAACGCGAACCGTAAAACGCTCCCACGCCTACTCTTACGAACTCGCAGGCACAAAATTGCTGAAACGACCAGACTGTGCGACGTTCCTCTGTCATGCAGATCTTCCTCCTCGTCTTTGCGATTGCGCTGGCACTTACCATGTGGGGCCGCAGCCGGTTTCTGAAAGTCTACGGTCAGGAATCGGGGAACATCATCTCCTCGGGCATCACCGGGGCGGAACTCGCGGAACACATCCTCGCCCATCGCGGTATCGGCGGAGTGGAGATCGTCCGAGGCCGCGGCATCGTGGAGGACTACTACTACCCCGAACAAAAACGCATCACCCTCGCCCCCCAGCACTTTTCGGGATCGTCCTTTTGTGCCCTCGCGATGGCTGCGTTGCAGGCAGGCAAAGTGATCCAACACTACGAAAATCACAAACCGCTCTTCTGGCGAAACTCCGTGATCCAATGGACCGTGCTTCTCAGTGCCCCGCTCCTAATCGTCGGGTTTTTTACGGTGCTGCTCGGCATGACCAAAACGATGTTCCCGCTCGTCCTCCTCGCCTATGCGGCGATTGCCTTCTGGAATTTCCTGACGGTCCCGACCGAACTCGATGCCGGAGCGAGGGCAAAAAAGCAGATGGACGAAATGCACGTCTTCAAAAACCTCGACGAACGGGTCGGGGTCGAGCGGGTCATGGGTGCCGCGAGCACGGCGAATATCGACGGCCTCTCCGTTCTCGGCTCGTGGGTCGCGAGAACCTTTCTTCCCAGACCGGGCCTCAAGAAGAGGCCATGATCGTTCCGGCTCCCTGCACCCTCACTCCATCACTACCTCACTCCATCACTCCATCACCCGTATCTTGACGTCTTTGAACCAGACTGGCTGACCATGGTTTTGAAACCCGATGTAACCTAACGAGCGGGATTTGACCGAACCATCATCCGCCTGGGATTCCTCCATACGGCAGCCGAGGGAACCATCCTCTTCGATGACCCATCCCTCAGGAGTGAACTACTATGCCTCCAGGCTCTTCCCGTCAAACAAAACGACATCCGGTCCCGGCTCTGCGGCGGTAAGGGGTAGGAGAAAGAACAGGGTGGTGAGGAATGTGGATTTCATGAAGTTGAAAAAGAAAAATCACGCGGAACGACGGATCTGGGGAATCGCCGCGAGCAGGGTGCGAGTCACCTCCGATTCCGGATTTTCAAATAGAGCGTTCGATTCACCGACTTCGACGATTTTCCCTTCATCCATCACCGCGATGCGATCCGCGATGTAACGGACTACGGAGAGGTCGTGGGAAATGAAGACCATCGTGAGCCCGAGTTCCGCACGGAGTTCGAGGAGGAGATTCAAAATCTGCGATTGGATCGAGACATCCAGCGCCGAGACCGGTTCATCGGCGAGGACGAGCTTCGGCTCCGGCCCGAGGGCACGGGCGATCGCGATTCGCTGGCGCTGACCACCAGAGAACTCGTGGGGGTACTTCCGGATGTATCGCGAATCCAGTCCGACCCGGCCCATCAGAGTAGCCACCGCAGACTCCAGCGCGCTGCGGTTACCGGACAGTTCCGGGCGACGGGTCAGAATCGCCTCTGCGAGCGTGCTGAAGACCGTCATACGCGGATTCAGCGACGCATAGGGATCCTGAAAGATCATCTGAAAATCCCGGCGGCGTTTCCTGATCTCTTTCGGGGGGAGATCGGCGAGACGTTCCCCTTCGAGAACCACGCTCCCCGACGTTGGCGCGAGCAATTGCATGATCAATCGCGAGAGCGTCGATTTTCCGCAGCCACTCTCTCCCACGAGACCGAGGATTTCCCCCTTCTCAATCTTCAAAGAAACTCCATCGACCGCGCGGACGATGGCCTTGCGCGGAATCGGCCAACCCGAGCGACGGACAAAGTGGCGAGTCAGATTTTCGAGTTCGAGATAAGACATGGCAATGCGTCGGCAAAACGACCGAATGCAGTTTCCGCGCTGCCAGAGCCAAGTCACGCGAAATCTGGCATTTCAACACGGTCCGATGGGACAAAGAACCGATACGGCAGCAACAAAACCGAGAATTGACACGGAGAAACGAAATGTTATAATTACCATAAATTTAATCCATCCTCGAATGTCGGTCTTTCTAAAATGGCTCTTTGCCAGCCTCCTGTGCATGCTGCCATTTTGTATCGTTTTCGATTTAGGCACCTCTCATGCGAATCGACCAGATCTGGACGGTTTCGCGAACCAACTCTCCGGGATGGAGAAAAACGTCGTCGCATTCGCACGGGCGACCCGACGGCTTTTTGCCTCCAATGTCTCCCCAAATCCGATGGGATCCTCCTTTCTCGCGAGCGATCCCGAGCATCTCCGAGCGAGAGATGCCTATCTCAAAACAGTCTTCAAAGAACGCAGCGGTCGATATTATTATCCCTCGTTCGATCACGGAAAACCTATCCTGTATGAACTAAAGGGACTCTCCCTCGAGGGACCGTATTCCAGAGGCGTCAGTAATGAGGGCAAAGCCGTTGGCATCGATTCTTGCCTCCTCTACCACTACCAGGTCGAGGCATTCCGCATTGCAGATACGAATCGATCCGCCCACGATTGGATTCCGGGAGCTCCCCAAGGTCTGGAGAGTTTCACGCTGATTCGCCAAGGCATGAACTGGAGCATCAATTCTTCGAACTCGAATTTGCTCCCCTGAAATTTCAGAGGAACTCCGCCCCGACCATCTCGCTCAAGCTTCAAATGAACGAAGCAAGACACCCCGGGCAATCCTGCACCCAGTGGGCGGGATCGATCTCCATCAAACCCGGTCGTTCCTCGGCATGTTTCGGGGCTCCTTCGTTTGTCTCACACCGCGGTGCAAAGGCACAACCCACCACGCCGTTGGCAAGATTCGGAGGAAGTCCCGGAATCGTGTAGAGCCGCTCCCCTTTCGCCTGCAATGCCGGAATGGATCGCTGAAGAGCTCGAGTGTAGGCGTGACGGGGATGATTGAAAAGCGAACGGACCGGGGCTCGCTCCACAAACCGTCCAGCATACATCACATTCACATAATCACAGATTTCGGAAACAACTGCGAGATCGTGTGTGATAAAAATCACCGCCGTCCCCAATTCCTCCTGCCGGGTCTTGATCAGGTCGAGAACCTGCCTTTGAATCGTGACATCAAGCGCGGTGGTCGGTTCGTCGGCGATCAGGATTTCAGGCCGGGTGATCAGAGCCATCGCGATCATGACCCTCTGCCGCATTCCCCCGGAGAACTCGTGGGGATAACTGTGGATACGGTTTGCCGGATCGGGGATTCCGACCGCATCGAGTTCCGCGATTGCCCGAGCGAGAGCCTCCCTTTTGGAAAGATGCTCGTGGATGAGGAGAGGCTCCATCAGCTGAGTGGAGATCCGTAGATAAGGATTCAGCGAAGTCATCGGATCCTGAAAAATCAGACTGATGCGTTTCCCACGAACCTTGCGCATCCCCTCTTCGTTGAGTTTCAAAAGATCGAGGTCCCCGAACTTCGCAGTGCCGGACTCAATCCGCCCCGGAGGTTGTGGGATGAGCTGGAGGAGAGAATAACAGGCTACTGATTTTCCGGACCCGGATTCGCCGACGATCCCCACGGTCTGTCCTGCCTCCACATCAAACGAGATTCCATCGACCGCTTTCACGATCCCGTCCCGGGTGTAAAAACTAGTCCGGAGATCTCTAACTTCTAGAAGGGCCATCGGGAGTAGGGAAGGAAAAGAGAAGGGAAATCAATGATTTCAAGACGGTAATTGCCATCCGACGATGCGGCACTTACTCATGTCAAAAGGAGAGAAATGCACCACCGCGATGCAGCTCCGTGCATCGGCCCCTTCTGGAAGGGCGGGTCCTTTTCGTTCAACGATCGCGTAGGCACGGTATCCGTTGGCCATCTCCACTTGATAAAGATGACCGGGTTCGTGAACCTCGACGATGCGGCCAAGAGCCTCTATGGGGGAACGTTCTGCCATGACTGAGAAACCGTAGTCTCTCAGAGAATCCCTCTCTTTGCCAAAATTATTTCGAGGATCTGAACGAATAGGAAAGGCCCCCAAAGGCAATGCAGCAAAGAATGTTGGAAGCCGGGAAAAATCAGCCAACCGTCAGATCCTGATGATGACAAACCGTTTTCTGAACATCCCGAGTATTTGCCATTGATCTCGCATCCCGCATTTTCTGTCGGGCAAAATGCAACACATCGAGTCCAACAGTATTATCGCAAGTTCCGAGTTCTCTTTCACAATCTCCCGATATCCCTACCACACGGGCTCTGAGAGCAAAGCGTCGCCCTTGGCATGGTCCCTGCATTTAGGAAAAGAAAGGCTCGCGTAGAGCCTGCCCGTCACCTCAGCCATCCCTGGCAGTGTTGTCGGATTTCAACATCACCCCTGAAATAACATCCCTAATATGAAAAGAAACCTGAAAACGATGCTGCTTTGTATCGGCCTTGCTACATCTTCAGCCCTTATCTCCTGTACCCCAGGGGAACGCGGGGCCGTCACCGGAGGTGCCATCGGTGCCGGAACCGGAGCTCTCATAACCGGAGGGGCCGGAGGTGCTCTAGTCGGCGGTGCCATCGGTGCAGTCGCCGGATCGGAAATCTCCAAGAACCGGGCCTACAGAAATCGAAACTACGGTCACTACCGTTAAGAACGATTGTGAATTACTCATCTGGCGGTCGCCCTCCAAATCTATTAAAATTGGGGGGCGGTTGACGGCGGAGGGAATCGGAGGAAGACCGTGATCAGGATGTTCGACCTACGCTCCGTCCCAACAAACTTTTCCTGAACAAACCTAAACTCAGGCGAGGTCAGGGGTGCCGCAGACGACTCTTGGGCTCGCCTGAAACCCGCGAAAACGTTCTCGCCTCAGAGGGGAAAACATGGCAGGGTTTGCAGCGCTGTGAGTTTTCTTTTTCCGCTCTATCTTCTAGGGGCCGCCGCTCTTGCGGTGCCGATTTTGTTGCACCTGCGACGCAGGCCGCCGACGGAGCATCTCGAATTTAGCTCGTTGATGTTTCTGGAGAAGTCTCCCGAACGAATGACCCGCCGCACGCGACTGGAACGATGGCTCCTGCTTGCCTTGCGCTGCCTCGCGCTCTTGCTACTCGCGTTCGCCTTCGGACGCCCCTTTCTCACCTCGATCCAGCTCCCCTCAGAAAAAACTCGACTGACCCGCGCGGTGATTTTGATCGACCGCAGTGCTTCGATGCAACGCGAGGGGCTCCGAGACCAGGCGATCGAGGCGGCTCGCACTGCGATCGGGAAATTTGCGTCTACCGACGAAGTCGCGATTGCCTTTTTTGATCAGGAATTCACCCTGGCTTCCGATCTACCCGCCCTCGCCGGGATGGGGAGTACCGCCCGAACTGCCGCCCTTGAGTCCATTATCGTAGCGGAGTATCCTTTTCCCACCTGGCTTGGGACCGATCTCGGGAAAGCCATGGTCGCGGCGGCAAATCTCCTCCTCACCGCCGATGCCACCTTGGCGGCGAACACCCGCGAAATTGTTCTCATCAGCGATTTTCAGCAAGGAGCAAAACGCGATCAATTCCGCGAGAATCCGTGGTCCGAGGATGTAAAAGTGCGCTGCCTGCCAGTTACTCCGGTAAAAAACGGAAATCTCTCCCTTGCCCTCGCAGCGACTCCGCCACGGTCGAACATTGATGAGGCGGAAGTCTACCGTGTGCGCATCACCAACGCAGTGGACTCCGACAATGCGCAGGCCACTCTCGCCTGGAAAGGTTTTCCCAACACCGCACTTACCACCCTCGTAGCACCCGGGACCGGTCGCATTCTCTCGTCCCCTCCCCGCCCGCCCGGTGCAGAACGCGGGACTCTCGAAATCTCTGGAGATGCCCACCCCTTTGATAACGAAGTCCACGTCTCTCCGGTGCAACCTCGTCCGCTACGCATTCTCTTCACCGGTGACGCCAGTGACTCCGGTAGCGCGGGATCACCGCTCTTTTATTTGCGCCGTGCCCTCCAGCCGACCCCCGCCTTGACGCCGATCGTGACAGAGGCGCCCATCCCCACCGCAGAGGCCCTCACGGAAAATGAAGTCGTAGTCCTAACCGACACTTGGACTCCGGAAACCGGTGCCGCCCTCCATCTTTTTGCCAAGAATGGCGGCCTCATCCTCGCGATTCCGTCGGCCCAGACCACGAGTGAAGCTTTTGCGACGCTCACGGGGGAGCCCGATTGGACACTGAGCGAAGCGGTCGTCGATGACTATGCCATGCTCGCCGATCTGGATTTTGAACATCCTGTCCTCTTACCCTTCGCCCGGGCGCAGATCCGCGACTTCACCAAAGTGAGATTCTGGAAACACCGGACCCTCACGATGCCCCCATCGGACTCTAGTCGTATCGTCGCGACCTTTGATGGGAAGTCCCCTGCCCTGATCGAACACCGAGTTGGAAACGGCGCCATCTTCGCCTTCCTCGCCGGTTGGCGACCTGCCGAGAGCCAACTCGCTCTTTCCTCGAAATTCGTTCCCCTCCTTTTTTCCATTTTTGATCACGCCGGATATAGCATTCGCTCGGCCCCGACCCTCTATGTCGGCGAGACGACCTACAAAAAACCGGGGTTCTACGAGGAGGAAAACCATGGGCAGAAACGCCTCGTTGCCGTAAATCTCGATCCGTCCGAGGGTCGTGTCACACCCTTCGATCCGGCGGTCGATTTTGCAGCGCTCGGCATCCCCCTACTCGATGACAGCGAGACCGAGGTCCTCCCGGAACTGAGCGGAACCGAAAAAATCCAGGCGGAGTCCCAGCAAAAGGAAGCAAAACAAAAGCTCTGGAAATGGCTCATTCTGATCGCCCTCGCCCTCCTCTTGCTTGAAACCTGGCTCGCCGGAAGACGGTCCCCACGAACCTCCGAGAGCGTTCCTACCGCCGCCCCCCTCCCCTCTCCCGCGCCATGATTCAGAAATTCCTCGGCACTTATCTCGGACCCATCATTGCAGCGGAAAAACTTCTTCGTCGCCGGAAGCTGGTGGCTTCTGTCCTTTTCCTCGCCGCGATTTCCTTCGCTGCACTCGCTGCGCTCTCATACATCCAGGAATGGTGGTCGTGGCGTGCCGTTTTTGTGGTCCTCGCCCTCCTTCTCGTCGGAACTCTCATCGGACTCGCTCGCATCCGCCGGAGCACTCCCGACTTGAGAGAACTCGCCAAACGAATTGAAGAGCGCTACCCGGAGCTTCGGGCTGCCCTGCTCGCGGTGATGGATCAAAATCCCGGGCCGGATGGGGAACTCGGGTTCCTGCAAAAGCGACTCCTCGGCGAGGTCTCCGACCATGCCGTGACCCATCAGTGGGTCAAAAAAGTCTCCCAAAGACGTCTTGCTGCCGCTGCGTGGGGACAATTTGCCGCGATCCTGGCCTTCGGAGTCGGCCTCTGGTTCCTCCTCGGGCAAGCTCCCATGCTCGGTTCTCGCCCGCACCTCGCGACAAAAGGGACGAAAGGTGATGCACCGGTTTCGACAGAGGTGACGATCCAGGTCACGCCCGGCGATGTCGAGCTGGAAAAAGGCTCCCGCCTCGTGGTGGAAGCCAATTTCAAAGGACGAGCGCCGTCGGCGGCACTCCTTGTTATTCAGAATGCAGGAGGTGAGTTCCGCCTCCCCATGAATGTCGGGCTCGATGATTCCGTGTTCTCCACCGTGATCCCGAAGGTCGATGAGGATAGTGTCTATCACGTCAGCTACGAGACGGCGAAATCCGATGAATTTTCCATCACCACCTTCGATCTCCCGGCTCTCCTCCAGGCGAATGCAACGATCACCCCGCCCGACTACATCGGCGGGGAAAAGACCGAAATCACCGACACTCGCAAAATCACCGTGATGGAGGGTTCGCAGGTCACTTGGGGACTTCGCATCAACAAAGCGGTAGCCGCCGGCGAATTGTTTTCCGAGAGTGGGGAGATCATTCCCCTCGCTCCCGATCCGTCAGATCCGACGCTGCTACTCGTCTCGCACACTCCGGCTGAGACCGGGCGATACCGCGTCCATCTCGTCGATGAAAAGGATCGTGGCAATGCGCATCCTCCCTGGCTCACCGTCAATGTCACGAAAAACCTGCCGCCGAAACTGAAGCTGACGTTCCCAGGCCGTGACTTCGAAGTCTCCGCCCTTCAAGAACTCCCCCTCGAAGCAGAAGTCTGGGACGACGTCGAAGTGATCAAGACGGGGATGACCTACCTTTTCAAAGGGAAAGAAACGACCCTGACACTCTCCGAATCGGCACTCGCCGGGGGCAAGACTCATGCCCTCAGCACCCTCATTGACGTCGAGTCCCTCGACGCAAAGGAAAGAGATCTCATCACCTACTATTTCTGGGCAGAAGATCGGGACCGCGAAGGGCAGATTCGCCGCACCTCCAGTGACATGTTTTTTGCCGAGGTTCGCCTCTTCGAAGAGATCGTCCGCGAAGGTCAACCCCAATCAGGAAAGGGATCCCCCCCCTCGGGCGGAGATGCCGACGGACTGATCAAACTCCAGCAGGACATCGTCAATGCCGCTTGGAAGATCGTCCGCGATCATCAAGCAAAGCGACCCTTTTCCGAGATCGCAGAAAACCTCAGTGTCGTACAAGAGTCCCAAGGAGTTGCGATTTCCCAACTCGATGAAGTGCTCGAAAAAGTGAAAGACCCAGAGTTGCTGCAGATTTTCGCCGAAGCTAAGACGATCATGGAAACCGCACTCATCGAGTTTGCAGACGCCGGGACAAAAGAAGACGGAAATCTCGTCTCGATCGGGCATGCGAGCTCCCTGAAGGCCTATGCCAAGCTGATCGAAGCACGTGCCCGCGAGATGGAAATCTCGAAGTCAAAGAGTCAGACCCCCGGCGAACCGAAAGAACGTCAACAAAGGAACATGAACCTCGAATTGGAACAGAAAGAGCTGAAGTACGAGGAGAACTCCGAGGCGCAGGACCCTGCCAAGAGCGCGGAACAAAAGGAGAATCTCGCTGTTCTGAATCGACTCAAAGACCTCGCGAGGAGACAAGAAGCGATCGCCGAAAAAATCAAGGAACTTGAGAATCAGCTTCAGAAAGCTAGCGGAGAGAAAAAAGCGGAGATCGAGCGGCAACTGAAACGTCTTCAGGAAGAGCAGCAGGAGCTGATCCGAGATCTCGACGACCTGGCCGAGAGAATGAACTCCGAGGAGAACCGGGCCAATATGGCCGAGGAAAAAGAGGAACTCAACGAGACCCGCGAGAACGTTCAAAAGACCGCCGAAGAACTTGAGTCGGGCGATCTGGCCACCGCCTCCAATGCAGCGACCCGGGCCAAAGAGCAACTCGAAAAGATGCAGGAGGAATTTCGGGAAAAGACCTCCCGCCAGTTTGCTTCCGAAATGAAAACCCTTCGGGATGCCTCCCGTGAACTTGCGGAAAAGCAAAAGTCCATAGGTGAGAAGATCGAAGGAATGGCTCGGGAACCCCAGGGAAATGAAACTGACCCCGATGGCCAGAAAGCGCGCGGTGAACTCGCCCAGGCGATTCAGGAGCAGTCTGAAAAAGTGAGTGAAATCGTCGAACAAATGCGAACGCTCAGCGAGGCATCCGAAGTTTCAGAGCCACTCCTCTCCGACGCACTTTACGAGACCGTGCGAAACACCACGATGAACGGGATCGAGGACTCACTCGAAGAGGTTCGAAATCTCACCTATTTCAATCGAGGGCCTCAGGCCGCGACGGCCGAAAAGGTCGCCGCTCGCGGCATTGAGGAACTGAAAGAGAGCATTGAAAAAGCCGCCGAAAAAGTGCTGGGGAACGAAGCCGACGCCCTGCGCCTCGCTCGATCCGAACTGGACCGCCTCATTGAAGAATCCAAATCCGAGACCGAGCGCCTTTCCGGAACCGAAGGTGAAAAACCCAGCACCAAAGAGGGTCAGTCCGCCGACCAAACAGGGTCTCGTCCGGGCAGGGAACCGGGAGAGAAAGGGGAAAAAGGAGAACCCTCCGCCACTCCTGGTACGGGAACGGAAAAAGGAAAAGACGAGATCGCCGGGAAAGGAGACACTCCTGGAAAAGGTGAGGGAAAAGAAAAGGGTCAGGGCGAGAGTCCGGAGAGTCTCGCCGGGGGAGGCCATAACGGCGAACCGGGGGGCACGCCGAAGGGCACGCCGAAGGGCACGCCGAAGGGCACGCCGAAGGGCTCGCCGAAGGGCTCGCCGAAGGGCTCGCCGAAGGGCACGCCGAAGGGCTCGCCGAAAGGGAGTTCCCCAGCCGGGGGAAACCAACGGGGCGGACTCAGCAATGGAGGTGATGACCGCGGAGGCAGACTTCCCACGGCGCAGAATCTCGCAAACCAACCGCTCTTTTTTGATCAATCGACCGAGCAGCGGGAGCAGGGACCGATCACCGGAGAGGATTACGAAAGTTGGAGTGATCGACTCGGCGCCATTGAGGAGATGCTGCCACAGGAGGATTTGCGGAACTCCGTTGCCCAGGTCCGTGACGATGCCCGCGCTATGCGCATCGATTTCCGCCGCGATAATCTCCCTCCCGCCGCCGCCACCGTCGGCAAAAAAATCACCGATCCGCTCATCGAGTTGCGACAGCGCGTCAGCGAGGAACTGGCGAAGAGCAACCGGGAAAATCCCGTCTCCCCGATTGATCGCGATCCCGTCCCAAGCGAGTTCCGGGATCTCGTGCGACGCTACTACGAAGAACTCGGTGCCGGAAACTGAGACGTGCCCCTGCCTCCTGACACGCCAACATGATTGACTCGTTCCCTCCCCTTTCTGCATTTTCCGGATCGATTGCGTTTGCCAATGAATCGTGGAAATGGGTGGCGATTCTGTTTCTGGCAGGTGCCCTCGGTGTTCTCTTTCTCACCTATCGTTCCTCGCATCTTCGCGGCGGCACGAAGGTCGCCGCGATCACTCTCAAAGCGATCGGCCTGATCCTCCTAGCGCTGGTCCTGATGGAGCCAGTCCATCTGAGTGAGAGCCCAAAGACCCATTCCAACGATGTCGTGATCCTCGCGGACAACTCTGCTGGACTCGCCGTGCCTCTCAGTGAAGGAGCAACCGCCCCGGGCGAAGCGATTCGCCGCGCCCTGAACGGAGAATCGACAGACCTCCCGCCGCCTTGGCTAGCGGAAATCAGCGAGACATTTCGAGTTCAACCCTTCCTCTTCGACCGGGGCTTGCAGCAGGTTCCGGATTTTTCCACGCTCGATTTTTCCCGAAATACTTCCGCCATTGGCAGCGCTCTCGAAAACATCTCGTCGCGTTTTCTCCACCGCCCCCTCGCGGCCACGATCCTATTTACCGACGGCAACGCAACGGACCGTGCCTCGCTCGAAAAATGGATTCAACATTTGGACGAGAGCAAGGCAGAGGATCGGGTCCCGGTTTTTCCCGTTGTCGTCGGCGAACTCGATCCTGCGGCCCGTGATCTCGCCATCTCGCAGATCGATGCGAGCACAACGCAGTTTGAGGATGCCCAGGTCACCTTGAACGTCGAGGCGGAAGCGCTCGGTGAATTCCCTGAAGCAGTCGAGGTTTTTGTCTTGAACGAAAAGGGCGAAGAACTCTCCAAAAGTCCTGCGGTTTTTGCGGCAGGCTCTGAACGCCGTGCCACCTCGCTGCGGATACGGCTCGGGGCGATCCCCCCCGGCATTTCGTTCCTTACGGTTGGGATTCGGCAGGTCGGCGAAAAGCAGCTACCGGAATTGACTGCAAAAAACAACCAACAACGCGTCTCGATCAATCGCGGCAACGGTCCCTACCGTATCCTCTATCTGAGCGGTCGCCCCAACTGGGAATACAAATTCCTCCGTCGTGCCATCGCGAAGGACGCAGAGATCGATCTCGTCGGTCTCATCCGGATCGCAAAACGGGAACCAAAATTCGAATGGCGCGGCCGGACTGGCGAAACCAGCAATCCACTCTTTCGGGGATTTAACCGGGACATTCCAGAAGAAGCACAACGCTACGATCAGCCCGTCCTCGTGAGACTGAACACTGCCTCCCCGGAGGAACTGCGCGACGGTTTTCCAAAGACTGCCGAAGACCTCTTCTCTCACTTTCGTGCCATCATCATCGACGACATCGAGGCAGAGTTTTTCACCCAGGAACAGCAGAACCTGATCGATCGATTCGTCGCGATGCGAGGGGGAACGGTACTGATGTTAGGAGGTCAGGAATCCTTTCAACAAGGCAAGTGGAACAATACGCCGGTGGGTCGCCTCCTCCCAGTCTACCTCGATCAGATTGCAGCGGGTGGCCCCGCCCTGAACGCGACCTACAATTTGACCCGCGAAGGCTGGCTCGAAGACTGGATGCGTCTGCGCACCAGTCAGGAAAAAGAGGAGATCCGCCTCGCCTACATGATGCCCTTCTACTCGGTCAATCAGATCTCGGCGATCAAACCCGGAGCGAGCATCCTCGCAACCGTTACCGACAGTGAAGAGCGTGTCCTCCCCGCCCTCGTAACGCAACGGTACGGCGAGGGGAAGTCCGCCGCTCTCATGATTGGTGACATCTGGCGTTGGGCGATGAAGGACAAAGAGCAACAGGAGGAAGTCGGAAAGATGTGGCGACAATTGCTTCGCTGGACGGTCACCGATGTCCCGACCCGCGTCGAGATCACCAAGGAAGAACGAAATGAGGGCGCCATCCCGCTCACCCGACTTTCAGTTCATGTGAGAGACGAAGCGTTTGAACCGCAGGATGACGCCACGGTCCTCCTAACGGTCAAGGATCTCAATGGCTCGGTTCGGAGTCTCTCGGCAGAGCCCTCCTTGGAGCAACCCGGGGTCTTTACCGCAGACTACCTCACCGAAGAGAGCAACGGATATCGGATCGAAGCCAAAGTTCTCGACGGCACCGGCAAAGAACTTGGGGGTGGAGAGATTGCCCGTGCCCTCAATCCCGAGTCGGAAGAATTTTCCCGCCTCGGCCCCGACTCCGTGCTGCTGGGGCGACTCGCCGAAGTGAGTGGTGGGAAACTGGTCACTCTCGATGCTCTGGAGCAACTCCCGGCCCTACTCAGGTCTCTCGATCTCCCCGTCGTCGAGGTGAAACAAACCCCTCTCTGGCACGCTCCGTGGCTCTTCCTCCTCGCTTTGCTCTGCTTCCTCGGCGAATGGGGACTACGGCGACGTCACGGCGTTCTTTAACTTTCTCCCATGACCCGATTTCTTTTCGTTACCCTCCTGATCCTCGTTTCTTCTCCTCTGAAAGCGGAGACGGATTTACAAATCCTACTCGTGGTCGGGAGCGGCGGGACCGAGGAATATACAAAGACGTTTCAGGAAACGGCTGCTCTCTGGACTGAAGCGGCGGAAAAAGCCGGTGCCGCGATAGAAGTGATCGGTCTACCCGATCCAGCGGGAATTGTTGTCCCTCCGCCCACAAACACTGCGGAACAAATCCGGGAGGCAATCGCGGCGGAAACGTCGCCCGA
>JAGPCC010000060.1:12248-21241 GCA_018058245.1 Verrucomicrobiales bacterium | reverse complement strand
ACGGGGGAGCAAGGCTTGATGGCGCTGGTGGAGCGTCCCACGGGCGAGCCTCAGCCGGAGCGCTGGCGTGCCTATCTCGAAGAGCCGATGAAGGATCCCTGGGGGGCCGTCTATCAGTACCGTTTTCCCCCGCAAAAAAGCACCAAGAAATATGACATTTTTTCCCTTGGCGAAGACGGCGTGGAGAGCGAGGACGACATCGGGAACTGGTGAATCGCCTGCTGGTTCGGGAGGATTCACTCTTGTCGAGGTCATCATCGCGATTTCCATCGTTGCGATCATGACTGGCATGGCGATTCCCGCGATCGACAGTGTTCAGCGGGAACGTCTCGCGCGGGAGCCTGTGAACCGTTTGATCCTGCTCGCCCGGGAAATTCGGGTCCGTGCCATGACGGAGCAGCGCCCCTATCAAATCGTTTTCGACGGGACGGGTTTTCGAGCTTCGCGCTTCTTTCATCCCTACGGAGGTCGGGACGAAGCGCAGTCGCTGCGTCAGGAGATCGAGCTTCTCGAAGAGCGCGATCAAATCGTGGAGGCTTCACAGGAGAGGGGAATTTCGATGGTCGCCATAGAGCCCGATCCTTTGAAAGACAAGATTGAGGAGGGGATGAGATTTCTGGAGGAATATACGATTGATCCTTCCTTGCAGGTGAGCCTGAAATTCTGGAACGAGACGCAGTGGGTGGCCATGTCCGGTGGAGAGTTTCGCCGCTGGATCTTTCAACCGTCCGGGATGTGCGAGCCGATGCGATTCCGAGTCGAAGCAGACAAGTCTTTTTTTGAAATCGAATTTCATCCACTCACCGCTGACGTAAAGTCCGAAAAATCCTGGGTCGAATGAATCTGATTCCCTCCCATTTCCTCTCCGTGAGAGGCTACGCCTTGCTGGACGTCGTCCTTGCCGTCGCTTTGTTCGCGATCACTGCAACCGGGCTGATGCAGGTGATGCTCCGGGTCAGTGAAACTTCGTCGGGGTTTGCCCGGGATCGTTATGTCCAGCAGCAACTCGAGGGTTTGCTTGCGGAGAAGCGGAAGCTCGGGGTGGAGGCGATGACTTCGGAGATGGTCGATGCGCTCACCGGAATCACCTTCCGGACCTTCGTGGAACCCTACGAGGTCGACAACGGAGAGGGAAGTGAACTCACCAACTTGTATCGGCTCACCGCAGACGCGACGTATACGGATGATGGGGGGGAGCAAGTCGAGAAAGCAGAGTTGATCATCTACGTGCCGGAACCATGAAAACCGTACACCCTGACTCTCCCCGAATCAGAAATCGCATTTGCGCGTTTTCCCTGTTTGAGATCGTTGTCGCGATGGCGATTTTGGGGATCATTTCGAGTTCTGTTTTTGCGATTCTCTGGCAGGCCGGAGACACCGCTGCGGAAATCCGGGAACTGGATCAGAGGGATGAGGAAGTAGCACGATTTTTGAGTTTGCTTCGGGAATCGATCGAAAATCTCCCGCCGCAGGGAACTCTCGCGATGACTCCTGCGGAGGAATCGTCCTCGGGGTATCCAGAACTCATGATCGGGAACAGTGCGACTGGTTTCACCTTTGGCGAAATCGTAGGGAGCAGTGAGGAAACCGTCATTTCTCTGCGTCCCGGAAATGTGACTCCAGACGGGGCACCGACTTTTGATCTGGCGATCAGTCGAGGGGATTTTGAACCGAAGGATACCGATGGTTCGGGCATGGTTCTTGGGGCCGGCGCCGATGATTTCCTGCAGGCGGATGAGGACGGCAGGTACTGGTTGCCTCTCTTGACCGGTATCACCGCAGCAAGCTGGAACTTCTGGGATGACGAAGGAAAAACGTGGATCGATCAATGGACGGATGAAACGAAGATGCCAAAATTGCTCGCCTTTTCGATGGATGACACTTTCCGCCCCGTTCCTTTGCGAGTCGTTTTTGAAGTCCCGGAACAAGCCTCAAATCCTGCTCCTGATACTACAACGACCACAACGGCTGACGCGGGAAGTAGTACTGCAACCCAATCGTCTGACTCCGGCGGAAGAGGCGGTCGCCCCGGCGGAGGAGAGGGTCGTCCCGGCGATGGAGAAGGTCGCCCTGGAGGAAAGGGCGAAGGCGGACCCGGCGGAGAAGGGGAAGGCAGACCCGGTGGGGAAGGCAGACCCGGTGGGGAAGGCAGACCCGGTGGAGAAGGCAGACCCGGTGGGGGGGGGCAGCCAGGCGGTGATGGTGGTCCCGGCGGGGGTGGTAGACCCGGAGGCGGAGGTTCATCTTCAGGTGGTGGGGGAAGCGGAGGTTCCGGTGCCGGTTCAGGAGGAGGCGGTCGATGAAAATTGCAGCATCTTCTCGTCCACGAAATCGCGGAATGGCGCTTCTGTTAGTGCTGGTCGCGGTAATGGCTCTGTCCTTGATCGTTGCGGGACTTTACGAATCTTCGCAGTCTTCCTGGGATGAGAGTTCTCTTTCGAGGGCTCGTTACCAGGCTGGATTGCTTGCCGAGAGCGGGATTTCGATTGCCTTGCATCCGAAGGTTAAACCGGGTGATATCGCCTTGAAACAGTCGTTCGGAACAGAGAAGGGATTCGAAGTCCGTATTACGAGCGAAGGTGGGCGCTTTCCCGTGAATGAAATGGGTGCGGAGAAAATGCGGAATGCTGCGATGGAGCTGTTTATCCTGTGGGGACTCGATGCCGCAGCGGCGAGTAAGGCGGCCGATTCCATCGCGGACTGGATCGATGACGATTCGGACCCTCTTTCCAATGGCGCGGAAAACTCCTTCTATACCTCGCTCGAGTATCCGCAGTTTCCCGCAAACGCTCCCTTCACTTCGTTGGAGCAGTTGACCTTTGTTGTGGGTATGGATCAGGTAGAAAAAAGGCAACCTTTCTGGAGGGACTATTTCACGATCAATTCTGATGGGCTCATCGACATGAATGCGGCGTCGTGGGAAGTCGTCCGGGCGATCACCGGAACGACGGAGGATTCCGCAAAAAACCTCGTCGCCGTTCGACTCGGCGATGACGGGATCGAAGGCACGATCGACGATTATACGTTTGCGAATGCAGGGGAGGTGCAATCTCTCCTCGGAATCTCGGACCTGGAATGGACTTCGATCAGTTCGTTTGTGACTTTGTCAGGCACTGTGAAACGGATCGAGAGCATCGGTAGGATCGGTGATTTCCGCGAGACCCGCGTGGTCCTCGCGAGCGAGGTGCAAGAGGGGGGCAACACCGTGCTCACTCCGGTGGCACGCTTTCGGAAATGAAGTAGAGTGGCGCGACTTTCATTTTCATGAAAATAGACATCGTTACCATATTTCCCGAGATCGCGCGGGGTCCACTCAGTGTGAGCATGATGGGGCGTGCCGTGGAGGCGGGAAAAGTGGCGATCCACTACCACGACCTGCGGGATTTTACGACAGACAGGCATCGCCAGGTCGACGATATTCCCTACGGGGGAGGCCCAGGGATGGTGATGAAACCGGAGCCCTTTTTCGCGGCGGTCGAGGCACTCCGGACGGCTGAGTCCAAGATTCTCTTACTCACTCCGCAAGGGCAAACCTTCCGCCAGGCGAAGGCGGTGGAATTGTCGCATTGCGGGCACCTCATCTTCCTCTGTGGTCATTATGAAGGCGTGGATCACCGAGTCATCGAGGCTCTCGTGGATGAAGAAATTTCGATCGGCGACTACGTGCTCACCAATGGCACGATTGCGACAGCTGTCGTGGTCGATGCGATCGTTCGCTTGATTCCGGGGGTGCTCGGCGACGAACGCTCTGCGGAAATCGAGTCGTTTTCGGGAGAAGGGAATCGTCTCGAAGCGCCGCATTACACCCGCCCCGCCGAGTATGCCGGGATGACGGTGCCCCCGGTCCTCTTGTCTGGGAATCATGGTGCGATCGCAAAGTGGCGCGAGGAGGAGGGCGAGGTCAGGACTCGCGAAAACCGACCCGATCTCCTCGGCGGGGGGAGCAAAGATCAGGCCCCGTAAGCTTCGCAGGCCTGCAACATTCCGGAGGCTTTGTGCAGGGTCTCCTCCCACTCCGTTTCAGGGACGGAGTCGGCGACGATGCCGGCCCCGACATGGAAATGCAGTTCTCCGTTTTCTTCGACGAGGGTGCGGATCGCAATATTAAAGCGACTTTCGCCGTTGTAACCGAGGCACCCGATCGCTCCGGTGTAGAGTCCGCGCGGACAGGGTTCCAGTTGGCGGATGATTTCCCTCGCTCGCTTTTTCGGAGCACCAGTGATGCTCCCGCCCGGGAAACAGGCGCGGATCGCTTCGAGCGGGCCCACCTCTGCCCGTAACACGCCTTCGATCGTCGAAACGAGGTGGAAGACCTGCGAATATCGTTCCAATTGTAAAAGCTCTGAGGCGATGACGGTTCCGAACTCGCAGATTTGCCCGAGATCGTTTCGCTCTAGATCAGTGATCATGACCAGTTCCGCGATCTCTTTGGGGGAATGTAGCAGATCGTCAGCCGACTTTTCGTCCCGCGCGCGGTCCCGGAATCTTGGTCGGGTTCCTTTGATCGGGCGGGTTTGGATGTTGCGGCCACTGATGCGGAGGAATTGTTCGGGCGACGATGAGATCGCGGTGCGCCCGCCGAGCCGGAGAAAGCAGCCAAAGGGAGCAGGGGATTTTTCCCGCAAGTGTTCGTAGAGTGAATAGGCGGAAAAGGAAGGGGGGACCGGGGTGGAGAATCGATGGGAAAGATTGACCTGATAGATGTCCCCTGCCGCGATGTGGTCCTGCGCTTTTTTAACAAGATCACAGTATTGGCGCTCACTCATTTCATCGTGAAAAGGCGCCAGTATTCCGGCGGACTCGGGTCGTTCCGGTTTTCGCCGGTGAGAGGAGAGCGTGCCTTCCTCGTGCCAGACTTTGCGTTGGTGGTCGTAGACGAGGACTTCGTCATATTCACCAAAGGCGAAGTCCCCTTCGTAACTGATCCAGCCGTAGAGGCCTGCCCCCGGGGATCCGGGTAGCAGGGCATTGGGTGATGGTTTCTGGTGCTGCCGGTAGTGGGCGGTCAGCCTGGCAAAATCGCCTTCGTGGAAGAGATTTCCCGTAAAGATCCGTCGGGGACAGGCCGTCAGCAGTGAGAACCTGTCGCTCCGGCCCCTTCCCGATCCTTCCTCTCCGGAGGCAGAATCGAGAAAGACAAAATTCGGGAGATGACCCAACTCAGCCGCCAGCTCCGCCGGAGAAAGCGTCTGGAACGGCCGCGCGAGATCGGACTCCGGCATCTTTTCAGAGTTCCGCAAAAACTCGCTCGAGGAGAGCTTTGGTTTTCTTGATTCCTTCCACTTCGCCGAAGCTATCGCCTTCGAATTCGATGCCGATGTGTCCGGTATATCCTGCGTCCTTCACGATCTGCATCATGTTCCGAAAATCCGTGTGGGTCTCATTGCCCGCCGCATCGAAATCGTGTGCCTTGGCGGAAACTCCTTTTGCGTAGGGCATGAGGTCCGTCACGCCCTGGTAGCGATCGTAGGCCAGCCCTGCCTCATCTTCCGTGTAGGCGGTGTCCCCCGCATAAAGAGCCTTTTCTTTTTCAAACTGTTCTGCGGTACCTCGCTTCCGGGCGACGTAGAAATTGCCAAAATCGGGGAGAGTGCCGCAGTTGGCGAGGCCGACGTTTTTGATGACATTGGCGAGCCAGGCACCGTTCGAGGAGAGACCTCCATGATTTTCGACAATGACCCCGAGATTCATCGTCGTGGCATGTTCGGAGAGTCGTCGGAGGCCATCCGTGCAGAGGTCCGCCTGTTTTTCGGGGCTCAGGGACGGATCGGAGGCAGCGTTCACGCGGATGCTGTGACATCCGAAAAACTTCGCGGCATCGAGCCAGGCATAGTGACCTTCGATCGCGTCGGTTCGTTTTGCGGTGTCGGGATTTCCCAGGTTACCAACTCGGTCGCACATGATGAGGACGCTCGTCATGCCGAGGTCGTCACAGCGCTTTTTCATCTCGTTGAGGTAGGCCTGATCCTTCGGCTGGTATCCCCGCTTTGCATCTTCGACGTAGAAAAATTGGTTCACCCACTCTAGAGCGTTGATTCCGAAATTTTCCTTTGTGAATTTTGCGTAGTCGAGGTTGTCGAGTTCACCGGCCTTGAGGGCCTTGTGCAGTGACCATTGCGCAAGGGAGATCTGGAAGGGGGAACCCTTGTCTCCGGTCGCAGGTTTTTCACCGGTGGGGGATTCAGAACAGGCGGAGAAAAATCCCCCGGCAGCAAGGGCAGTGGAGGAAGTCAGGAAACGGCGGCGATTCATATTCATGTGGGGATCGTAACCCTCTCAGGTCCGAGACTCAACCCTCTTCCTTTGTCTTCTGTTCCTCAATGAGGGACTGCCGGAGTTTGTTTTCCAAGCCGGAGTAACGGTAGTGGCTCTCACAGTTCCGGATTGCGAGTTCGAGGGCCTTTCTTTCGCCGACGAGAATGACAAGCCGTTTCCCCCGTGTGATCGCGGTGTAGAGCAGATTTCGTTGTAAGAGAATAAAGTGCTGCGAAGCGAGGGGAATGACGACGGCGGGGAACTCGCTCCCCTGCGATTTGTGGATCGTAATGGCATAGGCCAGTGCCAACTCGTCAAGTTCGCCTGGTTCGTAGGATACGCGCTGATGACCTTCAAACGTCACGTAGATCGAGACTGGTTCGGTTGTGATCTCGGCGATGTGTCCGATGTCCCCGTTGAAAATTTCTTTCTCGTAGTTGTTGCGGGTCTGGATCACTTTGTCGCCGGTGCGGAAGAGCGTCCCGAATCGTTCGATTTCAAACTTCAACTCGGTTGGTGGATTCAGGGTCTTCTGGAGGTTCCGGTTGAGCTCGCCCGTGCCAAGCGACTGGCGGTTCATCGGAGTGAGGACTTGGATGTCGTCGCGAGGATTGAAGCCGAATTTTCCAGGGATCCGTTCGGAAATGAGCTGCCGGATCGTCGCCGTGATCGCGTCGGAACCATTCCGCTCGATGAAGAAAAAATCGGAATCGGCATCGTTCTCCAGCACTGGCCTCTTTCCTTCATTTACGGCATGGGCCGCCGCGACGATCCTACTGGAGGCGGCCTGTCGATAGATCTCCGTGAGCCGCCCTACGGGAACGGTGCCGCTTTCAATGATGTCGCGGAGGGCTGAACCGGGCCCGACGGGCGGCAGTTGGTCGACGTCTCCTACGAGGAGGACGCTGCCATGGGGCGGGATCGCATTCAGCAGGCTCGCGAGCAGTCGGATGTCGACCATAGAGGCTTCGTCGATGACAAAAAAATCACCGACGAGGGGCTTGTGAACCGTTCGTGTGAATCCGAGGTTTGGCTGGAACTCGAGGAGCCGGTGAATCGTAAAGGCGTCCTGTCCCGTGCTTTCGGAAAGTCTTTTTGCCGCCCTGCCAGTGGGAGCGCAAAGCACCGGGTGAATCTTTTTGGCGAGGAGGATCTCGAGCAAGGCCTTGATGATCGTGGTTTTCCCAACTCCGGGTCCACCGGTGATCACGGAAAATCGGTGTTGCGAGGCACGGGTCACCGCTGCGGACTGCTCCGCCCCGAGTTGGAGAGAAAAATGTCGTTCAAACCATTCGATCGCGCTCTCGGGCTGAATCGGCGGCAGGGACGAGGGGCGATCGAGCATTCTCCGGATCGCCTTTGCAACGCTCGTTTCGGCTTCGTGGAGATCCGCCGGGAACAAGAGGGTGTGCTCTCCGTTGTTTTCGGCGACGATCTGTTCTTCGAGCAGGAGATGATGGAGAGGGAGGTCGAGTGCATTGATTTCGCACTGGAGTGTCCCGGCAGCATCTTCGAGCAACTTTTCGCGGGGGAGGGCGCAGTGACCGTGTCGTTCCGCCTGTTCGAGGACGTAAAGGAGACCTGCGGTGAGACGGCGGGGCGCATCAATCGGCTGACCCATCTGGGTGGCGATCTCGTCGGCGGTGCGGAACCCTACCCCGGGAATCTCACGGGCGAGGCGATAGGGATCGGCACGGAGGACGTTCACCGCCTCCTCTCCGTAGGTTTTGTAAAGTCGTACCGCCCGCGCTGTGGAAATGCCGCAGGAGTGGAGAAAAATCATGATGTCCCGGACCGATTTCTGCCGTTTCCAGGAATCTTTGATGCGAAGACGGCGAGTCTTCCCGATTCCGGCGACTTCTTCGAGGCGCTGCGATTCCTCCTCGATGACTCGAAAGGTATCGTTCCCGAATGCTGCGACGATCCGTTTGGCGTAGGTCGCGCCGATCCCATCGATCAGGCCACTCGCGAGAAATCGACGAATTCCGTCCGGAGTGGCAGGTGGTAGGGCGGAGATGTGGTCCGCCTCCAGCTGCCGCCCGAAGCGACGGTCGTCCTTCCAACGACCAGTTGCACGGATTTGCTCCCCTTCCGCGACGGCCGGGAGTCTCCCCCGCACCGTCACGGTAGTCGCGTCCGCGAGGCGGATTTGCATAATTGTATAGCCGTTTTCCTCGTTGTGGAAAACGATGGAATGCACGGTTCCTTCGATTTCTGGAGGAGTTTGGGCATTCGGACTCATGAAAAAGACGGCGTTGACAGCAGGGTCGGGAGATTCTAGCGCTTTACAAGCCTTTACCTGTGTCGCATATTCGCCGCCCCATGGCAATTCTATCCATTTTGTTAACGGTCATCATTATCGCGGTCAGTATCCTGATGGTGCTCGTCGTCTTGATCCAACGTCCCAAGCAGGAGGGACTCGGCGCTGCCTTCGGCGGAGGCACCCTCGATTCGGCCCTCGGTGCCCACACGACCGATGTGCTTCAGAAGTTCACGACTTGGCTCGGAGTGATCTTTTTTGTTTCCGCGATCGCTCTCGCCATGGTGAAAACCCGTGAATTCCGTGAATCTGCTGCGAGCAATGTGCTCGAAGGAGTAGAGGCAAAGCAGCCCGAGATCCCTGGAGGACTCCCGCCCGAGCTTTCCAACATTCCGGGACTGGAAAACTTGAAGCTAGAGACCCCTGCTCCGGCAGCTCCTACAGAAACCAAGCCAGTTGCACCCGCCCCTGCGAAACC
>JAGPCC010000060.1:0-12148 GCA_018058245.1 Verrucomicrobiales bacterium | reverse complement strand
GCACCCGCCCCTGCGAAACCAGAAGTGAAAAAAGAAGCTCCTGTGGCACCAGCTCCCGCTGCGCCCGCACCAGCGGCTGGCGGCAAAGCGAAAGGGGAGTGAGATCCCAGATTGCCCCAACTGCAGGAAGTCTAAACGATCCGGGGATCGCCCGGTAGGCAATTTATGATCGCGCCCGGACAATCCCATTTCCCGGCGCAAGGTGGAGGCGTGAACGCTCCTTTCCGCTGGCTGGTGCGTTCACCGAATCCGCTCGGAGATGCTTGCATGTCGCTCCCGGCAGTGCGAGCCCTGAAGCGCAGTCGCCCCGGGATTCATCTCACGGTGTCTTGTCGGGCCAATCTCGCCCCGATGTGGGAAGCGCAAGAAGAAGTTGATGCCGTCATCCCCTTTGCCAAATCACTCAACCCGCTCCAAGTCGGAAAACTTCTCCGCAGCCACGGACCGTTTGACGCAGGGTTATTGCTCCCGAACTCCTTTCGATCCGCGCTCGAACTGCGTCTCGGCGGAGTGAAGCCCCTCACGGGTTATTCTCGCTATCAAAGAGGAATCCTCCTCGGCACCGCGGTGACAGAAGAAGCATCCCCAGCGGGAAAAGAGCACCATGTTCATCGCTACCTTCAGCTCGTCGCCGCGATCGGAGTTCCCATTGAGCCCTTGGAGGAAATGCTGGCGATCCCACTTGCTCCGACACCGATTTTGCCAGACGATCGAGTGATCTATCTCGGACTGTGTCCC
Organism: Verrucomicrobiales bacterium; assembly: GCA_018058245.1. Lineage (GTDB taxonomy): Bacteria > Verrucomicrobiota > Verrucomicrobiia > Verrucomicrobiales > DEV007 > Arctic95D-9. The sequence goes on along the minus strand of JAGPCC010000060.1, from coordinate 11,410 downwards.
GGTGCCGAGTATGGGAACGCCAAACGATACCCGATCGAGCGATATGCCGCAGCGGTGGAGACACTCCGCGCCCGTCGCCCCGAAAAAACGATCCACGTCGCCATTTTCGGAAGCCCGGCAGAACGGGGGATCGGGGAGGACCTCGCGGCACTGCTCGCAGAACCGCGCGTCAATCGAGCGGGAGAAACTTGCCTAGCTGGTCTCGTTGAGGAACTGCAGGCCTGTCACCTCGTCGCGACCAATGACACGGGTACGATGCATCTCGCTGCGGCGCTGGGTGTCCCGACTGTCGCTATTTTTGGCTCGACCGAGCCCGATTTCACCGCGCCGATCGGGGAAGTGCACCGAGTGATTCGGAAGAAGGTTGATTGCAGCCCTTGTTTCCTGCGCGAGTGTCCCATTGATTATCGTTGCATGCTGCGGATCGAACCCGAGGAAGTGGTTGGTGAAATGGAAGCGCTCCTCGATGCCGCCGACAGAGAACGATGAAAGCCATTTTGACCCATCCGGGCAGTGCCCACAAAGACGATTTCCTGGCTTGCTGCCTCCTCGTCGCCCGTTATATCGTCCCTGTGTGGCGGCGCGAACCGACCGACGAAGATCTCGCAAATCGCGAAATCGCAGTGATCGATGTAGGCGGGGAACACAATCCGGCCCGATCGAACTTTGATCATCACCAGTTCCCTCGCGACCACGCTCCCATCTGCGCCCTCTCTCTCGTGCTACAGGATCTCGGACTCTACGAGGACGCGAGAGCCTTTTGTGAATGGCTCGAGCCAGCGGAGTGGTTTGATACCCGGGGACCATTCGCGACCGCCGAGTGGCTCGGAGTAGAGCGCTCCATCGTGAGCCGACTGAATTCCCCCGTCGACATCACTCTGCTTCGTCGATTTGCGCAAAAACGTGAGCTCGTCCCCGGCGATCCGATCTGGGAAGTCATGAAGATGGTCGGTGAAGATCTCTTTATGTTCTTGCGCACCCTCCGGGAACGTCTCGACTATGTCGCCGAACACGCAGAGTTCTGGGAAATCGGGGAAGGGGACGCAGCCATTCGAGTCCTTTTCATGCCCCGCACCGATCCGATGCCAGATGATCCTTCCTCGGGGCTCGGTCGCTACATAGACTCCCTCGGAGAAAAAGTGGCCGGTTTGATCTATCCAGACCGTCGCGGGGATGGTTACGGTCTCTCCCGCCACGAGGACAGCCCCCTCCTCGACTTCACCCGCATCGAAGGCGAAACCGACGTGCATTTTGCCCACGCCAGAGGATTTGTCGCCAAAACGACCGCCACCTCCCGAGACCGTCTGCAGCAATTGGTGGAACAGGCGCGAACCAGGGAGTGAGACGGGATCGGTTCCGAGAGTTCGCTTTGAAGAGGCACCGCAATGTCTCCGTAGCCGGGCTTGATAAGTCCGACAGATTCCTGGCCGCTGTTTCCATGTCCCTCGATCCGTCCTTGGCTATAGAATGACTGTGGGTATCTCTATAAATTACCAACTACTTCTTGACAGAGATCATCATTTCCTGATTTCATGGAAATTGAGGCTAGGCCGAATGTCACCCGGCTCGCTGAGGAAACCGCTATGACCATGAAATATCGCTCTCTTTTTCCTAACTTGCGTCACTTCACTGTCTTTCTTCTCCTCTGTTGCTGGCTGACCTCTGTTTCAGCTGAACCTCGCGCGTTCAAGAGTTTGAAAGGACGGGAGATTATTGCTGAACCTGTCTCCCACACCGGCGACGGATCAGTGCAATTAAAGCGGGATGATGGAAACCTCTTCCAGGTGAAGATCACGGATTTCTGCTCCGAAGATCAAAAGTTCCTCGAAGAATGGGCGAAGGCGAATCCTCCCAAAATTGACTACCGTTTTGATATAAAGATAGACGATGAAAAATTATCCGGAGCGAAATCATCCCAACTAGGCGGATACAAGGATGTTAAGAACGAATTGTGGACCTATCGTGTCGATATCACGAATTTATCCCGACAAGCAGTCAGCGGTCTCACTGTCGACTACCGCGTTTTCATCATCAATGCGGCGGATGGTCAGTTCAGAAGTGGTGACGGCATCACGGAAGGATTTATTCGTGGAAGTGCCAAGTTGGACAAGGAATTGCGGTTTAATGAGAGTGCCACTTTCACCACGGGAGAAGTGAAGATCGATAAGATCACCTACAACTGGAGCTTTAGTCGTGACGAAAAATACAAGGATGCTTTACGGGGCTTAATGTTACAGATCAAAGATCCTTCCGGGAAGGTCGTGCAGGAGTTTATTTCTTCTAACAATTCGATGAAAGGGAAGACATGGGACTCGGTACCGGTGTCATCTGAAATCAAGGCCGGTGACTAGCAGTCGGTCGCTGTTAGGTGGAAATGGACATGATGAATTTTCGGAATTTGCGCGATGCCGTGGTAGACGATCCGCCCCCTGTTGGAGCAAGATGTCAAAAATCTCACTCCATGAAATCAGTTCCATTTGCCTTTGTCTTTCTTTTCACTGCCGCATCTCTTTCCGCTGCGCCTGCTCCCGCAACGACACCGGGAGAGCAGAAAAGCGCTATGGGCATTCGGCACTCCTTTCTCGTCTGCGGCCCGCGAACCGTCATCGTCGATGAGACCAGCGCTGTCATCTGGGAGTCAAAGGGTGCCTCGCGGGATGGATTTGTCCTGCCGGACGGAAATGTCCTGATCTCGCAAAATAACAAAGCGCGCGAATTGAGCCGGGAGGGGAAAGAGGTCTGGAGCTATGCACTGAGTGATGGGAACAAGGAACTCGGCACCGTCGTTCGACTGGAATCTGGCAACACCCTCGTCGTCGAGCGCGGAGAAAAACCGCAACTTCTCGAGCTCGCCCCCGACGGGACCGTCGTCGTCCGGGTTCCTCTGCAGCCCGAGACCGACAATGCCCACATGCAGACTCGTATGGCGCGAAAACTTCCGAACGGGAACTACCTCGTTCCTCATCTCCTCGCCTTTGCGGTGAAAGAATACTCTGCGGACGGCAGCATCGTGAAAACCTTCCGCACCGATCTGCCGGAACTCGGGGGCCGCAAGGCAGAGGGCTGGCCCTTCACCGCAATTCGCCTCGAAGATGGAAACACCCTCGTCACCCTCACTCACGGCAATCGAGTGGTGGAGTTCGATCCTGAAGGGAAAGTCGTCTGGAAGCTCGAAAATTCGGACGTCGGCGGCCGTTTTGCTGATCCCTGCGGAGCCCAGCGACTGAGCAACGGGAATACCGTGATCGGGTGCTATGGGCAAATAGATCCGGCAAAACCAAAACTCCTCGAAGTGACTCGCGAGGGCGAAGTCGTTTGGGAGTATTTTGATGCCACCATCAAAGCCCACGAAATTCATGTGCTCACGACCAATGGTGCGGCGGAGGGGGCGTTGAAGTGAGGGAGGGGAGGGAGTTCAAGGGAACTCACTACATCCACGTCTCCACTAACTGAACCATAATGGGTTGCGGTTTCGAGCGTCTGTCCTTGGTGTTTTTTAGCTGTTTAGCTGGCAGTCCGGAAAAAAGTAGCATGGGCATCCTGCCCATGCACCTCGGTTGACGACCGAATCGTCCCTAAAGTTGAAATCGCCGATTCGATCTCACTACCTTCTGACGAAGGCGGCTACGCATTGCCCTTTTCTGTCCGGTCGCCTCCTCTTACCGAAACCGATGGCCAACGCCGCGAACGGTTTCAATGGGGAGAGAATTTCTCGGGTCGGGTTTCTCGATCTTCCACAACTCCAGAACCTTCCGTCCAATTTCCGTAACGAGGACCCGGAAGTCCGACAGTCTCTCAGCGGGATTGCTACTTCACCTGTCCGGTGCCTTTCACGAGGTATTTGTAGCTGCACAGCTCTTCGAGCGCCATGGGGCCGCGGGCGTGGAGTTTGTCCGTGCTGATTCCGATCTCTGCTCCAAAACCGAACTCGGCTCCGTCGGCAAAACGAGTGGAGATGTTGTGAAAGACGCAGGCGCTATCGACTTCCAACTGGAACTTTGCGGCAGTTTTGTCGTTGTCGGTGACGATGCTATCGGTGTGGTGGGACCCGTAGTGATTGATGTGTGCGATGGCGGCATCGAGATCATCGACTACTTTGATAGAGAGGATGTAGTCGAGATATTCGGTTGTCCAATCCGCCTCGGTCGCAGGGAGGATGCCCTCGGTCGCGGCGAGAGCGAGAGTCGCTTCGTCGCCGCGGATTTCGACGTTTTTCGCCGTGAGTTCTGCCGTAATGCGTGGCAGAAAAGATGCGGCGAGATCGCGGTGAACGAGCAGGGTCTCGAGGGCGTTGCAAACGGATGGCTTCTGCAGTTTCGAGTTCAGGGTGATCGCGACGGCCATGTCGGGATCGGCTTCTTTGTCGACAAAGACATGACAGATGCCGTCGTAGTGTTTGATGACGGGCATTCGCGCCATGCTTACGACAGCCTCGATGAGGCTCGCCCCTCCCCGGGGAATGATGAGATCTAAGTAGGTGTCCATCTCACAGAGGGCTCGGACGCTTTCCCGGTTTGTGAAGGGAATGAGCTGGATACTGTGATCGGGGAGTCCGGCGGGAGCACCACCCTCCTGTAGGGCGGCGGCGATCGCACGGTTGGAATGGATCGCTTCTTTGCCACCCCGAAGGATCGTCGCATTGCCGGTTTTGAAACAAAGCACTGCAGCGTCGGCGGTGACATTGGGGCGACTTTCGAAAATGATCCCGATGACCCCAATGGGGGTGCGTTGTTTTCGGATCTCCAGACCATTTGGCCGTGACCATTCGCGGATTAGTTCTCCCGAGGGGTCGTGCAGCAGGGCGACATCGCGGATGCCTTGGGCCATTGCTGCGAGTCGGGTCGGATCGAGCCGCAGACGGTCTTGCATCGCGGCGGTGAGACCCATTTCATCGGCTGCCGCGAGGTCCTTCCCGTTTGCTTCGAGAATCTCTGCTTCCCGAGCCATGACGGCGTCGGCCATCGCAAGAAGGATTTCGTTCTTGCGTTCGCTAGAGAGTTTTGTCAGGGCGTGGGCAGCCGCTCGTGCCTGTTTGCCCATCTGGAGAACTTGGTCGCTGATTTCTTCTGGAGTCATGATTTCAGGGATTCTTTGCGAGTTTCGGGACAAATCGGGTCGCGATGCCGCGTCCTTCTACGAGTTCAGGGAGCTGTTCGGGCTGGAGTCCGCTTGCGATGAGGGTCTCGATCCCGGCGGAAACGGCTGCTTCGACGGCGCGGAGTTTGCTCGCCATTCCGCCGACGGAGAGGGCCCCTTTTTCATCGCGGACGAAACTGAGGACAGACTCGATATCGTCCACTAGGGGGATGATATCATCCCCGGATTTTGCGTCCGGACCCATCAGGCCGGCAACGCTGGTGAGGAGAATGAGCATATCCGCCCCGGCGAGACGGGCGACGATGGAGGAAAGGGTGTCGTTGTCGCCGACTTTCAGCTCGTAGACCGAGACAGAGTCATTCTCGTTCATGATCGGGATGACCTGGCGATGGGGGAGGATCGCGTTCAAGGTCGCTAGGACATTGCCACTGCGGCGTTCGTCCTGTAGGTCCTCGTGCGTGACGAGGAGCTGGGCGACTTTCAGTCCGTGCAATCCGAATTGTCCTTCGTAGAGGTGCATCAGCCTTGCTTGGCCGGCTGCGGCACAGGCCTGGAGCATGTTTGTCTCGGTCGGCCGCTCGGTGAGGCAGAAGGCTGACATTCCGGCTCCGACGGCACCGGAGGAGACCATGATGACCTCGTGACCGGCCGCATTGATGTCGGCGATCGCCTGGGAGAGCCGGGCGATCATCGCGTGGTGGATCTCCCCCCCGGCGTTGCGGGTGAGAACTCCGGTTCCGATTTTGATGACGATCCGTTTGCCTGTAAATGCCGTTGCCATGTTCGTTGCCGCCTTTGGGAAGTGATCCCTTTTGCGGCGGGCGTGACGATATGGCCTCGGCTGGGGGGTGTAAAGGGCAGTTTCCACCCGGAAAAGCTGAATCCGGCATGATTTGGCCGCGCTTAGCACTTGCGAATCAGCGCTAACGGTCTCATCTTAACCGCCCTCACAGGTCTGCTCCGTTCGAGTGGATCGTAGGAAAAGGCACCCATAGTAAAATGGATATTACGTCGGCCTCCGAAGCCGAAGGTCCAGGTTCAATTCCTGGTGGGTGTATTTCGGATCTTTGCCCGATTTTCATAAACGATCCCTCGGATTGGCGAATGGCCCCTCCCGATGGAGAAACGCAACAGGCTGCCAGATTGAATTGTTTGCAACTTCGTCGAGGAAGAGGAGTTCTATCCGCGCACCTTTGATCTTCTGCCCCTATCCTTCATGAAAGTTCGTCACTACCTTCCTATTGTTGGCTTCTTTATCGGAACCGGAATCGGAATGGGCACGGATGCACCCAAAACGCATGAAGGAGGAACTGCGGTCTCCCGTTCGTGGATCGATACGCAGGGGCGAAAACTGGAGGCGACCTTTCGGGGGATTGAAAATGGCCAAGTCTTTCTCCAGGTCGAAAATGGATTTGTCTATCGCCTCCCTCTGGAAACACTCTCGTCGGCGGATCAGGAAGCGGCAAAAACGCTCAAACCAGAAGGATTCGGAATACCCGCCGATCCGCATCTTGCACAGGCGGCGGCGCAGATCGATCAACTCGTGATCGCAGGGCTGGAAGGAGCCGGGCAAAAGGCGAATCCGCTCGCTTCGGATGAACAATTTGTGCGACGCATCTATCTCGACATCACAGGGAGGATACCGACCCGCGAAGAAGCCCTGGAATTCATCGAGGATGAGAGCGTCTCGAAGCGCTCAAAGTTGGTCGACAAGCTCCTGAACTCGGACGGCTATCGCAGTCATCTTTTCAACTACTTCGCGGACATGATGCGAGTCGCCGATCAGGCGAACAAGGTCCGTTTTTATACCTACCAGGATTGGCTCAAAGGACAAATCACGGTGAACGAACCTTGGGATAAGATGGTTCACCAGATGATGACCGCCGACGGCAAGTTGCTCGAAAATGGTGCGACCGGATACCTCCTCCGAGACGCCGGGATGCGCCTCGATAATATGAGCCTGACTCTGAGCACTTTTCTTGGTGCGAATGTGTCCTGTGCCCAGTGTCATGATCACCCCTTTGCAGACTGGACGCAGAAGGAGTTTTACGAAATGGCAGCGTTCTTCGGTGCCACCGAAACGTATGGGACAAAAGGCTCCGGTGCGGGAGGAAATGCGAGAATGATGAGACGCGCGATCGCTTCGCTGGACGACAGACGACTCCAGCAACAGGCCAAAAATGTGATGCGGGTCAATGCGATGGCGGTGGTCGATACGGGGGAGAACGAGCTGAAATTGCCCGACGATTACGTCTATCACGATGCGGCTCCGGGAGATGCCGTCTCGCCGAAGTTTATCGGATGGGGTGCCGAGACGGAAGCGGCGGAGGGGCGTTCGGTGGACAATGCTGGAACGGGGGAAACCGAGTTGCGGACGCAGTTTGCCGATTGGATGACCTCACCACAGAATCCTCGATTTGCGATGGCGATCGCAAATCGGATGTGGAAGCGGGCGTTTGGTGTTGCGGTGCGGGAACCGGTCACCGACCTCGATAATCCCGATGCGAGTGTGAATCCGGCATTACTGCGACATCTCGCGGCGGAAATGGTCCGGGTGGACTTCGATCTCAAGCAATTCATGCGCTTGCTTTACAACACCCAGACCTACCAGCGCGAGGCGACCAGTTATGAACTCGGTGACTCGACCCCTTACCTTTTCCCGGGGCCGACCCTTCGCCGCATGTCGGCGGAGCAGGCTTGGGATTCCTGCGCCACACTCGTGGTCGGGGCGGATGTGGACACATTCAAGGGCCACCGCGGCGAGCAATATGCCGAGGCCATGAACATCGACTTTGGGAATGATGCCACTCCCGAAGAATTGAAGGAGGAACTTGAGACGGCAGTGAAAGGGATGCGTCAATTTGGAGGCCTCGGGGCTGCGCAAAATGGCAAACCAATGCGCAAGCGGCGGATGCGGAACAAAACATCGAGCGAGGAGGGCATCGTAGAAGATCTCACGGTGGCTCCGCCGTTCCGGGACGGACTCGTTCTGGCGAGGGCTTCGGAACTGCCGCAGCCGGAAAAAGATCAGCATTTTCTCCGAATGTTCGGTCAGAGTGATCGTCAGATCGCCGATAGTTCGAGTGACGAGGGCAGCATCCCGCAAGTTCTCATGCTCATGAACGGTGAGGCCCAGGATGTGATTGGTCAGGATGACTCGCTCGTGATCCAGGCAGCTGCTTCACTGGCTGGTCCGACTGAGCAAGTCGAGAGTCTCTATCTCAGCTTTTTCAGTCGTCGGCCCAAAGAAAAGGAGCTCACGATCGCAGTCGATGGATTGAACAGCGGACTGACTTTGAAAGACCTCAGCTGGGTACTCTTTAATACTCGGGAATTTGTCTTTATTGAATAAATCACGATCGGCCTCTCGACACCTATGAAACTGCAAAACTCCCTCGATCCACTCAGTCGGCGATCTTTTTGTGAACGTTGGGCCAAAGCCGCCCTCGGGGTCACCGTGCTTCAGAGTGCGGCTCGAGTCGGGTATTCTGCGGAAGAAATCACTGCGGCCTCGACTGCGGGAGGCCCCGGTTTCGGCAAAGCAAAGAATATTATTTTTCTCCAAATGCTCGGCGGGATGTCGCACATTGACACACTCGATCCCAAAGTGGGTCCGACGCAGGGACCGAAGGCTCCTCTCTCCACCATCGCAGATTTTCAATTGGGTGGAACCATGGAAAACCTCGCGAAGCAGGCCGACAAGATTAGTCTCATTCGCAGTATGACCTCCAAGACAGGAGTCCACGCGAGCGGACAGTATCTCATCCGCAGCGGGTACGAAGAACGGGGAACGATCAAGCATCCCAACATGGGGGCGTGGGCTCAGCACTTTCAGGGGCCAAGTCATGCGACACTTCCTTCCAGTGTTTGCGTCAATCGTCAGCCGCAGAATGGAAACGGCTTTTTCCCGTCGAGTTTCTCGCCGCTCCCGATTCTGGATCCGGAAGCCGGACTGCAATATTCGAAAAGTGCGGTTGATGCCACCGTTCTGGAAAAACGCCTCTCGATGCTGGATCAACTCGACTCTGGATTTCGCGACCGTTTTCAGACGGCCTCTGTGAAGAGCTACACTCAGTTCTATGAGAATACGGTGAACCTCATGGCCAGTTCCGATCTCGATGCCTTTCATCTGGAGAATGAACCGGACGAATTGCGCGAGCGATACGGGGACAACAGCCTCGGGCAGGGATGTCTCCTCGCGCGCCGTCTCGTCGAAAATGGGATCCGTTATATCGAAGTCGCTGCAGGTGGCTGGGACATGCACACCAATCTCGAAGAAGCGATGGAAGAGCGCGGAGGTCAACTTGACATCGCACTCGCTACGCTCCTGAGCGATCTCGCCGATCGAGGGCTTCTCGAGACCACTCTTGTGGTGCTCTGTTCCGAGTTCGGGCGAGGCCCGAAGATCAACGCCAACGGCGGTCGTGATCATCATCCGAAAGTGTTTTCGACTCTGCTCGCCGGAGGCGGTGTGAAAGGCGGTTTTGTCTACGGATCCAGCGATGAAGCCGGCCACGCGGTTGCAGACAAAGAAGTGAAAGTACAAGAATTCCTCGCAACGATAGGCTGGAGCCTCGGACTGCCCCTGGACGAAGTGGCGATGTCCACGAGCGGGCGCCCTTTCACCTACAATAACAAGGCAAAGCCAGTCTTGGACCTGTTTGTGTGAGAGCAGGGGAATCCGAACCGACTTCTAAAATTCGATCTTCAGCCCTTCGCTGCGCCAGGCAGTGATGATGTCTTTTTCGAGGTCCTCGTAGCTACGGCCTCGAAGCAGAAATTTGTCCTGCGCCGTCCTCGCTGCGTCATCGTTTCCCGAAGTGAGGGATTTTAAAAACTCGACCAGATTGGAGGCGTCGCCTTCGCCATCGAGACGCAGGAAGTAGTAGGCCAGAGCACTGGCGCTATTGTAGTTTTCCCCGCCGGTGCCAGAGGCGAGCCCCCTTGCCCAATCCTCGCTCGAGATGTTCATCAGCTTTTCCGCTCGAACCATCCGGAGATCGCCACCACCGCCCCCGGTGATTTCTTCGGCGATGGCCCGGTTCATTGAGGTAAGTTTAAAGCGACCATTGTCGTAGGATTGGGAGGAAACAAATTCCGCGATGCCCTCGGAGAGCCACGTCGGCATCGGGGTGGCGAGCCACCGCATCATGACCTGGTGAGTGATCTCATGAGTCAGCGTAGTGCTGCGCTTGCTCTGATCGACGATGAAGCGGGTCCCGGTATATTCGACCCCGAGATTTGTCAGGGGAACCTTGATCATGCCGCTCATTTCATCGCCGCGTCGCCGCCATGAGAACATGCCGCCACTACCTTCCATGCCACCATCATTGAGGTAATCGTTTTTGGTCTTGTAGAGTCTGGGTAAATGTAGAGTTTGCTGTCCGCCGACTTCTTTGATTCCTCTCCGTCGCGAGGCACTTCGCCTGCCTCGGAGGCATCGACCTCTGTGATCTGATCGACTTCGAGATCCGCAGTAACATATTGGGGCCAAACCCCCAAGGTCAGACCTTCAAAGGCACCCAGCGTCGGTGCGATTTTCATCTCCGCATTGGTTTCGGTCGCTTTGGCCGCCATTTCGGTCTCCTTAGTGGCCCATTCGCGGGCAAAGATCTGATCCTTTTCGGAAAAACGGGACACCGGTACTTCAAAACGACCTCGCACCGTTTCCAGCGTCAGGATGTCGCCTTCCAGTCCCTGGATGGTTCCTTCGATGACTTTTCCATCCGAACTCGTCCACTGGCGCACCCCATTTTCGGCGAGAGCGATGGATGCCAGGAAAAGCGGAAAGATGAAATGAAGACGGTTCACGGTGCCAATTTAGCGAGAAGCGAGTTCGCAGACAAGAGCGATTCAAAGGAATATTGCCTCGGCGGGCCAAGCAGATTCGCAGTATTCGGAGGGATCTATTCGCAGGGACAGGTAATCTATTGCGAGCATTCGCAGGGACAGGTAATCTATTGCGCGAGCATTCGCAGGGACAGGTAATCTATTGCGGGACGATTCGTTGATTCAATCCGACCACCTTCTTACGAAGGCGGCTACTCCGAACCCCAGGATTCGCAGGGACAGGTAATCTATTGCGAGGACGATTCGCAGGGACAGGTAATCTATTGCGGGACGATTCGTTGATTCAATCCGACCACCTTCTTACGAAGGCGGCTACTCTGAACCCTGAGCCCTGACCCCCTGAACCCGTTGATTCAATCCGACCACCTTCTTACGAAGGCGGCTACTCCGAACTCCGAACTCCGAACTCCGAACCCCGAACCCCTGAACCCCTGAACCTCTGAACCTCTGAACCTCTGAACCC
>JAGPCC010000059.1 GCA_018058245.1 Verrucomicrobiales bacterium | reverse complement strand
GCGATTCTCGAGAATCCACTGCATGGCTCGAAAGGGCAAGGGCCATTGCTCCAAAATGGAATCCTCGGGGGTGAGATCCGATCCGAAAGAACGATTCAGCAGCAGGATGGCCTGGGCTGGAAATCCCTTTTGCCAGAGGGCCTGGGCACATTCCAGAGCTCGCCCATAAAAAACCGCTCCCCGTTCAGTTCCCAACTCCCGCATCGAAGCGGCGGACCGCGGACCAGAGGCAGTGGGGAGGTAGGGGCAAGGGGGATTCGGCCGTTCCTCTATCATCGCGTAAGCAGAAAGGTGCCGAAGGAAGAGGGCACATGAAAGTCCGGGATCTCGACTTTCGGATCGATCCAACTGATCCAGTCCTGGATAACCCCGTCCGGTCCATGCGAAAATTCGGCGCGATAGACTCCGGCGATGATATGCTGTCCCTGGAGGCTACCTGCCAGGAGGCTACCTGCCTCGAGACACCCGAGTTCTTTTAGTTCCTGCATCGAAAAGGTGCCTTCGACTTGATATCCGCCTTCGAGGAGTTCGCCCGAAAAGCGAAGATCCCGAAATTCCCAGGAGTCATCAAAGTGCCGATGATAGACGGCCTGATAGTCATAGACGCTGCCGCGCGGTTCCATCTCGGCGCCGAAGTAGGGGGTGGAAAGATCTCTCGAAGTGGCAAAAAAGAGTTCCACGCGATCCGAACCGAGTGCGGCGGCATGGAGTTCCCCGGATTCGTCGAGCACAAGATCGTCATCCTCCACTTCGAATCGGAAGCGGAGATATTCGTCATTCCACACTGCCCGAAAGATCGTCACGGGGCATGCCCGCTCCTGCCAGGGAAAGGTGAAATCATCCAACTGACTGGAGACGGCAAAGTCCAAGGTCTCCGAAAAATGCACGGGATAGGTTTTCATGGGGTACGGGGGAATATTCGAAGGAGTTGGCGAAAATCGGTAATCACGACGTTGGGGATATCCCGTGCCGCCGCAAATGTCAATCCCCCCAATCGCAGGCTGCGGGCATCTCCGGCATAAAGTCCGGTGCGGAAGCCGACCGCTCGCGCGGGGAGGACATCTTTGATGAGATCATTTCCGAGGTACAAGATCTGTTCGGGTGCGATCCCGAGGACGGCGGCTTTCGCGGCGAGGAGCGAAAAGAGTCGGAGGGATGGTTTCCCTTCCCTCTCGTGGAAGGAAAACACCTGAAGCTCGGGATGAAATCCGAGGGCATCGAGCGATGCACCAAAGAGCGCTTCCATTACGGGAAGGGTATAGAACTGCGCGTTGGAAATGATGCCGAGGGAAAATCCAGCGCGTCGAAGTCGCTCGATCACTTCTCCGGCGCGAGGCATCGGCCAGACGGGATTCGAGGCACACTCGTGGCGGATCGCGATCGCTTCAATCTCGGCCTGATCGGTCTCGCCGGTGACTTCCTCCCAGACTTCGCGGATTTCTACTTCCGGATATTCGATTCCTTCGGCGCTGCGGAGTTCTTGATGGCGGAGGATAGCCTCCGAGAGCGCTCGGTTTCGCTCCGCATCGACGGATCTCTCAGCTCGCGACGGGGTGAGCGAGGAATCGGTACTCGTCTCACCAGCCGCCGAGACGAGCAAAGTTCCGTAGAGGTCAAAGACAACGGCTTTAATTCCGTCGATTACTGGGAGGCGTGGTTCGAGACCTGTAGAAACTGGTGCCAGGGGGCGCATCGAATCGCGAATGTACTCGACCGCATTCATGATCAATTCCGCAGCAGATTGAGCCTGGAAGGGCAGAGAAATTGGGCGAGGACTTTGCGAGTCGCGAGGTGCTTCACTTTTCCGACCGAACTTCCGCAGACCCGGCTGTAGAGCTTCTCGATCTTTTCCCCATAGTTCGCGAGACTGTAGACCTCGCGAATGATCTCCCTACGAGCAGAGATCTCCTTGTCCGTGTAAAGATCGAGGCGGGGAATCGAGAGATGGTCGAGGAGTGAGGGATCTGCCCGCAGTTTTCTGAGGACCTGCATTTGGAAAGGTTCACTCAACACTCCAAAGTCAATTCGCCCCTTTTTTACCCAGGCTTTCAGAGTCTGTTTCACCGCACCGCGAGGGAGTTCGCAATTGTAGGCGAGGTAACTGCGGCGCAGCATTGACTCGATCGCATCGATCAACGCCATTTCATCGAGCCATTCGACGGGAAGGTCGATTCGATGATAGAGATTGTTCATCTCAATCCCGTTGGCGGAAAAGTCCCTTGTAATGTCGGGGAGATCGCGCCCCATGACTGGTTTCCCGATGATCCACGGCTCCAGAAAGGCAAGTCCAAAGCCCTCGCCAATGCTGGTCGTCACGATGAAGTCTGACCAACCAAGGAGATCCAGAAACGAATAATCGACCCCGTCGGCGATTCCGAGAGTAACCGGGAGATGCAACTCCGAGACGAGTGCAGCCCACTCCTGATGAGTCTGCTGCCAATCGGGATTCTCCGGGCTGAGGCTAGTCGCAAAATCGATCCGGTCCCCGAAAATAAGGGCGAGGAGCAGAAGCTCCCCGATATTTTTTCGCCGTATCCCCCGGGAGGGATAGAGCGCGAACAACTTCCCTTTTGAGAAGGGTCGCTCTTCCGGGGTCGTCGTCACCGCAAGATCGGGAACCGCGTTCGGGAGCACATGCAGATTCCGCGCGGGGACCCCGGCCGCCTTGAGGAAATCGTGATCTCGCTGGTTGATCGTCGCGTAGTGGATCTGCTTTGCGATCGGGTAAAGCGTTTCCTCGAAGCTCGATTCGGTATCAAAGAACGATCTTTGGCTCGAATAATTCCCGGGTCGCCCATCCTCGGAAAAATCGTGAAGCTGCAAGACGATTCGTTCGCCCTGGGAGGCGAGTTCGCGGATCAGGCTCGGGAACAGCACATTTTTTGCCAGAGTCGGATTGTGAAAATGCCAAAGGTCCGGGGAATCCCCGAAAAAGGCCAAAGCCTCTTTTTTCAACTGCTCCGCAAGACTCTCCGCCACCACTGGGCTGCCGGTCTTCCGATAGTTCAGCGAAGGCACGACCCGCACCTCCGCTTTCAACCCGTCGCGTACGGGCGGTTCTCCCGAGAGTATGAGGACCTCATCTCCCCGAGCCGCGAGCACCTCACATGTCGCCTCGATCACTCTCAGCACCCCCCCGCGGCGGAGGTGATAATGAACGATCACGATTTTACTTTTCGCCACTTCTGCCATGTCTGTTCCGATACTCTTCGAGGGTTACCATCGGGGGACGTTCGTCCTCCAGAATTTTCTGAGTGACCTGTTCGTAACGCCGACCCTCTGCTTGAAATTGTCGGAATAGGCCGGGGATTTCAAGCAATTCGGATGCCATCCCATTCGCTTTCATTCGATGGAAAAAACTCTGCAGAATCCCGAACGACATCTTTCCGAGATCAGACGTGGATCGATTGCGATGAACCCGCTTATCCAGGTCAGTCTGCGCGAAGGCTTCCAGCCCCTCGCTCTGATATAGATCGATCAGATGCGAGGTTTCCACCCCGTATCCCACCGGGAAGGGCAGTCGCTCCAAGACATCCCGCCGCACCGCATACTCGCCGGAAAGAGGTTGGATGAGAGCAGTCAGTTCCGGAAAAAACAACGAAAAGAGCGGTCGCACGAGGATCTCGGTGACCCGCCCGCCGCCAGAGGGTCGCAGATCTTCGGAAACTGCAATCGGCCGGTCGTAAAATGCTTTTACATATTTAATCTCCGGCCGGTAGATCAGAGGAGCGACGAGAGCACTCGCGAACTTGGCGTGAATGTTTTTGATGTCGGCGTCGACGTAACAAATAATGTCGCCACGGAGTTGGTAGATCGCTTTCCAGAGATTTTCGCCTTTCCCAGGGTGGGAGCCGTATTGGGGAAGAATCTCGGAGGCCAGATACGTATCCGCACCAAAACTCGCCGCGATCTCGAGCGTCCGGTCGGTGGAGCCAGAGTCGATCACCGCGATCTCATCGATCAGCGGATACCGATCCATCAGCTCACTCTTAAAAACGATGACTTCCTTCCCGATCGTCTTTTCTTCATTCAGCGTCGGGATACACAGACTGATCGTCAGGCCTGCCTCCTCCTTCGCCCGGACCAGCTCCTGGATGTCCCAGAACTCACTGTGATGAAAGGTGTTCGTCTCGACCCAGCGAGCAATCCTATTTTGAATCTCGGGCATCGGTCTATTGGGAAAATTCACTGCAATCCATAAATTGCAGCATCGCAATGAGCTGGGCTAGACCGTCGAAGACCGGCTCCAATTGGACGACCTCATTCTCCGAGTGGCGATGGTCTCCTCTCGTGAGCCCCAGAGTCAGGGAGGGAATCCGCCGGTCGAGCAGCGCGGATAATTCGGAAACACTAGGTTCCACGTGAGGCTCCCGTCCCAGTTCCCTCAGAATCCGGCCCGCTTCTTTCACGAGCGGATGTTCTTCCCCTAGCGTTCCGGGACGACGACGAGCGATCATCTCGACGTGCAGCTCGATGCCCTCGAGGCGGGACGCTTGCGCGACGATCTCTTGCAGCTCCTCTTCGATCCGTGAGACCCGCTCCGCGCTGGAACTCCGAATCTCGAATCGCAGGATTCCGCTCAGGGGAGGGACGCCATGGCTCGTCCCCGACTCCAGCGATCCGATCGAGATACTGGATTCGGGCATTTCCCGATCATTCACCTTCTGGATCTCCCCCACGATATGAGAGAGAGTCCCGACAACACCGGAAGCCCCGGTCAATTCCTCGACTTCGCCGGAGGCAGTGACTTCCGCACGGATTTCGCCCCGCGCCATCCCGAGACAGGTGTAGGTGAGTCGGCCAAGGTCGATTCCCTCGAGGCAGACCGCAGAATGGATCTCCCGCCCCGAGTTTTCCAGAAAAAAGCGAATCCCGCGCAGATCTCCGCGGCCAAAGCTCCGCGTTGCGCCCAATAAAATAAGATTCGATTCCAACTCGATCCCCAACTCTTCCAAAATCAGGGGCAGCGTCGCGAGGACTGCCACCCCGACACTATTGTCAGCGATCCCCCGTCCCTTCATCACTCCCACCCCGACGGAGACCGTGTGGTCATCACTCTCACTCCAGATCTTATCGAGATGCGCCGCGACGAGGAGATTTCTCTCCCCCGAACGCCCCGGCAGGACACAGGCGACGTTGCCGACATGATCCCGCGAGATGCTCTCCAGCCCACTTTCGGTGAAGCGATCTCGGAGAAACTGCGCGATTCGCTGCTCCTGACCCGTGGGGGCCGGAATCTCCGCAGCCATGACGATGTTCGCAAAGAGAATCTCGCGGAGATTCCCCAGCCTCTCACGGAGGGCCGTCGCCGACAGGCGGGCCTCAGAACTGACAGATTTGGTTCCCATGCTGGCAACGGGGGAACGTAGGATGGGGAAAAAAATCAACAAGCACGAATCCAGACCGGTCGAGATTTCCCGCTCGGTATTTCGACAGGCACCTAGCAAAATCTCCCCAGAATCTCCCGCATCTTCCCCTCGCGCGTCTCGATGCTCTCGCAGAGAGCGAACTGCACCCGCGCGCGATTGAGATTCTGCGCTTCGTAGGTCACCTTAAAATAGACATCCCCCGCGAGATAGTCGGCAAAAAAGCGCAGCCCCAGTTCAAACGAGATCAGCCGGATCGAGTCGTAGAGATACTGCTTGTCCGCCTCGGTGAGGAAGTTCTTTGCCTCCGTCAGATACCCCCGCACGAGGGCGGCAAAGAGATCGAGGTCCAAAAACACCTTGCTGAGATCGCTCGTCTCCTCCCCCGCAGGATTACACCCGCTCCGGACCGCATCACCAAAATCGTAATGGATCAGCCCCGGTTTCACCGTATCCAGATCGACGATCGCCGTGCCCTTCCCCGTGAAATTATCGATCATCACGTTCGTGATCTTCGGATCCCCGTGGATGGGCCGCAAATGGAGTTCCCCCCGGGCCTTTGCAGACTCCAGCACCCCGACAAAGTCCCGGCGCTCTTCGATAAAACGATGGAGGCGCTTCGCCTCCCGGACTGCACGCAGCTTCTCCTGCGCCCCCTCATTCTCAAGGATCGCATTGTATCCCTCCAGATAGACCGGGGCGATGTGAAATCCCGGCAGAGTGTCCGCGAGTTCATCCGTCGGATAGTCCGAGATGATGCGCTGAAAATGCCCCAGGACCCGGCCCGCCTCGGCGGCATGTTCCGGGACCTGCACCTTCTCATAGTTCGTCGTGCTCGCGATCATCGAGAGAGCCCGCCAGTAGCCCCCCTTTGCATCGACCACATAGTCCTTCCCGTCCTTTGCCGGGATCACCCTCGGGAGCTGCCAGATCCGGTCGGCATGGTCCGCCTCGGCCTCGATCTTGCGATGGGCATAGTCCGTGACCGCCTTCATATTCGCCATCACTGCTGCCGGATCTTTGAAAACCGCCTGATTGATCCGTTGGAGGATGTATTGCTCCTCCGAAAAAGTCGTCCGCAGGATCACCCGGTAGGTATCGTTCACATTTCCCGCGCCGATAGCCTGCAGAGTGACGAGTCGTCCGGGGACATCGAACTGGGTGGCAATAGTCTCAGCGGTCATAGAAAGGGAAAACGGGAATAACTCCCCATTTCACCGGCAAAGTCAACTGGAATCCCGCCGGGTCGGGGCGGGCCGCCCGACGTGGAGAGCGACTTGCGGTGACCTGTCTTGTCGACCCGAGATCAAAGAGTCCCTTGAGAAAGTACCTCTTTGGGTAGGGTTGAATACCATCCCGTTCGAAATTGCAAGTTTTGCTATCGTGTCGCGAATTCCTTTTACCATCGTCCGTCACCTATGATACCCTCTCCAGCCTATGACAGAGCCCGATAACGACTCCAATCCATCTGGAATGGTAGCAGGACAACCGATATCCCAGCAAGGTTTCTCTTTCCCCTCCGTTGTCGTATATGATACCCTCTCGGAATTCCATGACCGCGCCCGAAAACAACTCCAAGACCCCGGATTTGCCCTCGCCGACTGGAGAGCTTACGAAAAAACAGCTCGAAGAACGGCATCAAAGAGCCTTAACGCAGATGCGCAGTTCTCCGGGATGGGCCGCGAATCGCAAACAAGTGCGGGAACGAGTGAATCTGATCCGGGCGGCGAGTGGACTCCCACCGGAAACGCCGCCGCCGATTGGGCGAGGAGCAGAGGATTGATCCTTGAGCCAGGGCCACTGAATGCCAGTGTTACCGCCGCCGACGAGATCCATGGCGGGATGGAGCACAACGTGTTTCACGACAAAGCTTCTGGACGCATGGTCAAGATCGCCCAAGACGAATTTTTTGGCATGCATTCCCCCCTCGATTTCGACAAATACCTCGAACGTTAGGCTCACTCGAACACTGAGTTCGGCGATCAGGCGCTGTTTCACGGTTTTGTGCAGATGGCAGGGGAAGATTTCTATTCCCTTGTCATATCTCACCCCTTCGTGGAAGGGCGTGAGGGCACTGATACCCCCGAGGACAGAAATGCCATTACCGAATACATGCGTTCGCGTGGTTTCTTTGCCGACGGGCGCGGAGCTAGCTATACCAATCCCGAGAAGAATCTGCGAGCCACCGACGCCAAAGGCGCGAACTTCGTGATCCGCAATGATGGTGCAGCCTTCCCCATCGATCTCAATGTGGTGACACTCACGATTCCTCGAGAGGACCGATATCAAGGACAACTTGTTCTTCTCTAGTTCGGGAGAAAGTTCCGCAGGGTCACCCGGGAGGTATCGTTCACCTTACCCGCGCCGAGAGCCTGAAGAGTGACGAGTCGTCCATGGACATCGAACGGGGTGACTATAGTCTCGGGACGGGGCCGGCCGGGTCCCACTCGCCCCTCACTGGTCATCGCTCTCCGGCAGGACAGTCAACGAATCTTACGGGGGCCTGTCCCTCTGCATTTTAATCTTACGGGGGCCTGTCCCTCTGCATTTTTGTCCCTCTGCATTTTGGTCCCTCTGCATTTTGAGTTTGATGTGAACAGCGGGATAGGGCGGACTTTCAGCCCTTTTGGCACGATGGACGTCTTGTCCCGGGGCGATGCCCCGGTCTGGTATGGGGTCGAGCCTTTGGCCCTTGCCGGTGGAGTGAGTAGATTTCCTGAAGGGCCAAAGGCCCGCCGCTATACCAGCCTGGGGCAACGCCCCAGGATTACATCCGAAAACAATGGGTGAAGGGCCAACGGCCCGCCCCATCGTTAATGAACCATACGACAGTGCTTCAGCGATCTAGTCATCCATGGAAATTTCAGCGAGACATCGGTCTGGAGAATTACAATCTACCGCCTCTTTAGCTCGGATCGGAAAGACAGATCGAGCTGCACCAACTCCCTTCAACCCTGTCACCTCCCACACCTGACAGGGTTAAATTGCCCAGAAAATCATCGTCCTCCCCTTTTGGCTTGTGCCCAAATCGTGAAATTGGTAAAAGGCGGTTCAGGTGCTTCTTTCTGACAATCCTGCGGCACACCCGGTCGTTCGTTTTCTACTGGAGGAAGGCTTTGCTTTGGAGAGGGGCTTTGCCCGACCGCTCGAAATGGTTCTGGCGGATCAGTCCTCTCTGCCAGAGCGCCAAGGGACCGATCCCCTGCTCCGCGAAAATCTTTTCGAGGAGCTTGGTAAGATTCTCCGAATGTCAATCCCTCAATCCCCCGCGCCTGCATTCGTCAGCCGAACGATCACTCGATTGTCCTCGCGCAGGTACCGGGCGGCGACGTCGCGGACTTCGTCGCGGGTGAGGGCGGCGACGATTCCGGGGGTCTTGCGGTAGTGATACCATCCGAGACCGACGAGCTCGTCGACGGTGGCGGTGGAGGCGAGTTCTTTGGCCCCTTGCAGGTGAATCACTTCGCGTCCGATCCAGGAGGCTTTGGCGCGTTCGAATTCCTCAACCTCGAGGCCTTCCCGGACCATGAGTTCGATTTCGCTGAGCATTTCCTCCTGCACGAGATCGAGTTTCTCCGGGGAGGTGGAGGCATAAAAAACGAGGAATCCGGGTTCGAGTCCGGTCATGCGGGACGCACCCACGGAATAGGCGAGGCCGAGTTCTTCGCGGATGCGGATAAAGAGTCGGGAGGCCATGTCGCTGCAGGCTTCGTCTATCATCTCCAGGGCGGGATTGTCGGCATGGGTGAGGTCGACGGTACGATATCCGATGAGAAGCACGGCCTGCTCTTTTTCGTGGGCGAGATCGGTCGTGCCGGCGTAACTCTGCGGCAGGACGACTCCGGACCGGGTTACAAACTCCCGGGGACCGGCCGCGAGATTTTCCGCAAAGCGAGCGCGGATGAGATCTTCGGCGCGGTCGGGATCAAGATCCCCGAAGACACCAACGACGCCGTTGCCCCCGCGCACGAGGCGTCCGTGGAGATCGATGAGGGAATCCCGGTGCAGGGAGAGCACGGATTCCTCCGTCCCGCTGCCCTGGAGTCCGTAGGGATGGGTCCCGTAAAGATGACGGCGCATCTCCCGCATCGCTACGGTAAAGGGGCGATCGAGTTCCTCTTTGATTTGGGTGAGCTGGAACTGCTTTTCCCGCTCGACGACGGATTCGAGGAAGGCGGGTTCGAGAAGGGTCTCGCCAAGCAAATCAACCACGAGGGGCAGGTCAGTTCTCATGGCACTGACGGAGACACCAAAGGAATTGTTCCCAAAGCTGGCACCGATCCCGCCGCCGACAGATTCGATCTCGAGCGCGAGTGCTTCGGCGGAGCGTTTCCGGGTGTCTTTCGTGAGCAGTCGGGAGAGGAGCCGGGTCACGCCATTGTTCTGCGGTGTCTCCGCGAGCAATCCGCCTCGAAATACTCCACTCGCCTGAACAAAGGGCACGCGTTTGTCCTGAAGCAGGAGCACGGTGAGGCCGTTCTCGAGGGTGATTTTGCGAATCTCCTCGGAGCGCTTTGCGGCCGGTTTTACCACTCTTGCTTTTTCGCGATCTTTCGGAAGGAGGGCCACGCGGGTAAAACGCTCCGGGCCGAGGTATTTCACGGCGGCTTCCTGCACTGCTTCCTTCTCGACGCGCTGCACGGCGTCGACGTAGTCCCGTGTGTAGTCGAGATTGCGGGTGAGGAGCCAGTTGGTCGCCAGATCGGATGCCTGACCGCGCATGTCGGAGAAGGTGGAAAACTGCGAACTCAGGGCCTGCTTCCGAGCTTTCCGCAGTTCGTCGTCGGAGATTCCTTTTTCCCGGAGCAAGGCGATCTCCCGGAGGACGGCATCGAAGGTTTCTGTCGCTTTGTCCGGTTTGGTGTCGAAACTGACCATGAACTGGCCGGTGAAACCGGGGGTGTAGGCGAAGGCTCCCACGGAGTGCGCGAGCTGCTGCCGCTCTCGGATGGACTGAAAAAAACGAGAACTTCTCCCCTCCCCCAGAATCGCGGAGAGAAGGTCGAGCGCTGGGACATCGGGGTGCGTTCCGGAAGGCAATGCCCAGGCGAGACGTTCCCGATGAAGGTCGGTCGGGAAAGCCAGCTCTTCGTAGCGCATCCCCATGAGGGCCGGCTCCTCCGGCAGCACCACGGCGGTGCGGCGGCGGCGGTGCAATTCCCCCAGTTTTGCCTCGATCGAGACGATCACCTCGTCGGTCTCGACATCACCGGCGATGACAAGGAAGAGATTATCGGGCGAGTATTTTTCCCGATAGTAGGCATAGAGGTCGTCCCGGCTGAGTTGATTGTATAAATCGAGGTGGCCGATCACCGGGTAGCGGCAGGGATGCACGGCATAGGCGGTGCGGAAAAAAAGTTTGCTCAGGACTTGCTCGGGATTGTCCTCCCCCATCGCGATCTCCCGTCGGATCACTTCGCGTTCGTTTTCGAATTCATCTTCCGGCAGGGTCGCGAAGCCGACCACATCACAGAGCACGTCCAGACAGGTCTCCGTGCCGGAGGAAGGGGCGTCGATCCAGTAGACGGTTCGGTCAAAGGAGGTGTAGGCATTGATGTAACCGCCTTGCGACTGGACGGTCTGCGCGACCTCGCTCGCATCGCGACGCCCGGTCCCTTTGAAGAGCATGTGCTCGAGGTAGTGGGACATGCCCGCCCCGAGCCAGCTGCCTTCGTGGATACTGCCGGCGCGACACCAAGCCTGTAGACTGACGACTGGCGCGGAGTGATCCTCGGATACGATGATCTCCAGCCCGTTCGACAGCGTCGTGACGGTGGCGTTGGAGGCGGGAAAGACGAGAGCGTCAGGGTCCACGCTCACAGTTCGCTCGATGTCGCCGGTTGAGTGCCACGAGAGGGCGGCTCCTCGAGCCCACCGGGACGTGTGTTCCGCACGAGCACGTCGCGCGTCGGGCGGTAGGGTGCGAGCAATTTGCGCTGCAGATCCATCACTCCCGAAAAGTCAGACGGAGAATCTTCCTCGGACCGCCCGAAGGCACCGGCTTCGATGAGATTAAAGACCATCGCGCCGACATCGTCACCCTGCCTTACGCCCCACGACTCGAGGACGGTCACGGCCATCGGCCCGAAGGTGGCGATGGCATGTTGAACGAGGCCTTCGAGGAGCTCGGGACCGCTCACGTGGCGGTGCTCGATCAATTCGTCATTCCGGAGGGTCTTGATGGTGTGATCGAGCGCCTCTTTTAAGAACAAATATGCGTCTGGCTGGAATCGGTGATCGCGAGCGGTGATGTTTTTGACAGCAACGTCGAACTGAATTTTTTCCATAACGGGTCGGAGCGGTTTATCTTCTCCTTCTTTCGCGAAAAAGCCAGTTCGAGTCAAGGCACAATGACAATTTCGACCGATCTCCGGTGTCTTTTGGTACTCTTTTCGCAAGACTTTTTCGCTTCGCTTTGCCACGATGTCGCCGGAACCCACCCGAAACCCTTCGGGAGATTCTGTGTTTCCCCTATGATGAGAAAAGGCCTTCGCTTCCAAACCAAACTGATGCTGACGCTGATCGTGGCGATCCTCGTGGTGACGCTGTCGCTCATCGCCATCACGGAAAACAAGGTGAGTCAGGCCTACACAAAGCAATTCTCGCGGGACTTCAATCATCTCATCTCCCAATTGGAGAACTCCCGGGCAGAGCGATCCCAAGAGTATTTCCAACTCTGTGAGGAACTCGCAGCCCAGCCCTATGTGATCGCCTCCCTCAGCGAAAAGGCGACAAAAGAGCAAAATCTTTCCTTCTGGAGGTTTTACATCGACTCCCTCTACCGGCTCGATGGAGCGAACGAACCCCGTCCCGAAACGCAAGAAAAACGAGGCAACTCCGCTCCCTCGCCCGAGATCCTCGCCCAGATGGGATCCTTTGCGATCATCACAAAGTCGGGAGAGATCGTGATCCTCCCGCACCCGATGGCAAACCCGCAGGAAAGCGCGAAACGGCGCGTGATCGAAAGACGGCTGCGGTCTGGCGCGGTGAACATGGCAAAAACGAAACAGCGAATCGCGACGCTCTTTCAAAGCAATTCTCAGCAGACGCTCTTCCTCCCCTTCGAGTCGAAGGAAACGGGTTCCTACATTCAAGAAGTCGTGAGCACGCCGGTGAAAAAACCAGGCTCCGAGGAGGTCATCGGCCTATTCCTCCGGGCCACCAGTGCGGAGACGGAGGCGGAGCGCTTTCTGGAGAGATACCAACAGGAGTTCGACGCGAGTGCCCCTCTCATCAGTGGGATTTTCATCGACGGTCAACTCTACTCCCGACGAGTCGATGCGGCCGAGGCAAGCTCGATTGCCGAAGTCGTCGCGACGAGGCTCCGTCAGTCGACCCAGCAGGGAGACGAGGAGCGCATCCAATTCAAGGCGATGATCGGTGAGAATCCCTACCGGATTTATGTCGCGCCGCTGAACCGAAATACGACCTTTGAACCGGCCTATCAGGTCAGCGCCTTTTCTCTGACTACGCTGGAGAGTGATCTCGCGGAATTGCGTCTCCGGGGAAGCGGAGTGGGTGCCTTTGCGATACTTTTCGGGCTGGGCATTGCCTATTTTTTCTCCCGCCGCCTCGCAGTCCCGATCCGGGAATTGACAAGAGCAACCGACGCGGTGCGCAATGGTCATCTCGAAACCCGCATCCAGATCCGGTCACGTGACGAAATCGGCGAACTTTCGACGTCCTTCAACGAAATGGCGGAGGGGCTGCAACAGCGGGCGATCTATCGGGAGATCCTCGGGAAAGTGAGTGACGAAACGGTCGCTCAGGCGATGATCAGCGGCGATCTCGATCTGGAACTAGGGGGCGAGCTCAAAACAGTCTCGGTGCTCTTCTGCGACATCCGGGAGTTTACCGCGATCACCGAGCACATGCCTCCGACGGAAGTAATCGAACTGCTCAATCAGCACATGACGGTGATGACGGCGATCGTGCGGAAACACTACGGGGTCGTCGATAAGTTTGTCGGCGATGAGATCATGGGCCTATTCGGTGCGTTGAAGTCCTACGGGAAAGATGCAGAAAACGCGGCCTCCTGCGCACTCGAGATGATCGCGGAGCGGGAACGCCTCAATCAGAAACTCCCGATCCCGTTTGATATCGGGGTCGGTATCGCCACCGGCGAAGTGGTCGCGGGCTGCATGGGATCGGTCGATCGACTCAACTACACGGTCCTCGGCTCCCGCGTCAATCTCGCCTCGCGGTTCTGCGACGAAGCGGAGTGCATGGAGGCGAT
Organism: Verrucomicrobiales bacterium; assembly: GCA_018058245.1. Taxonomy (GTDB): domain Bacteria; phylum Verrucomicrobiota; class Verrucomicrobiia; order Verrucomicrobiales; family DEV007; genus Arctic95D-9. The sequence continues at coordinate 7,645 of JAGPCC010000059.1, read as the reverse complement.
CATCGACGAGAACACCTCCGACGCGCTCGATCCGGGAACGTTCGCAATCGAGACCATTGTCGATCTGTCATTGAAAGGATTCTCGAAAAATCAGCCCGCCTATCGTCTCCTGGGGAAGAGGGTTCCCGAGATCCAGGAATCCCCCACCCCTCGCGCCTGAGACAGTTCCGATCTTCGTGAATCCGGGAGAAACGGATCAGACTTTCCTCAGCCGGGAAATCCGCCCGGTATCGACCCACTCGGCTACAAAAATGTTCCCCGCCGCATCAAAGCAAGCATCGTGCGGATGCACAAATTTCCCCGAGACCCAGCCTTCGGGATTTTTCCGCATCGCCATCTTGTCTTTCAGGACCATTTCCCGCCAAGCCGGATCTTCGCCGAGATGGATCATTTTGTTTTCCCCATCGAGCAGGGTGATGCGAGCGCTGAGATCGGGCACGAGGAGGAGATCTCCGAGACGGTCCACGTTTGCCGGGAGGATAAAATCCTTCAGGGTGAGACGATGTTTTCCCTCCAGATCGAACCACTGGACACGTGCGTTCGCACGATCCGCCACCACGAGGAGCGGATCGTCGGCCTTGCGATCATCGATCCAGAGGCCATGGGGCAGATTGAACTGACCATCCTCGGTTCCGTGAGATCCGATCATGCTCTGCCATTCCCCGGCGGCATCGTAACGGTGTACGGTGTGGGCACCATAGCCGTCGGCGAGGAAAAATCCGCCATCCGGAAGAAAGGCAAAATTGGTCGGCAAAAAGCGATCACGACCCCAGACTTTTTCCGGTTTGGTAGCTTCGCCCTCCGCATAGATTCCGGAATCCATCGGAGCGAATTTTTCCCAGACCTTCTCCCCGTCGAGCGTCAGTTTGGCGAACTTCTTGAGGTGTTGATAACCGGTCACATACAAAAACTCCCCATCGGTTTCTTTGCGCACTTCGAGACCATGGCCACCGCCCTGGAATTCCTTGCCGAAGGCCTGGATAAAAACGCCTTTTTCATCAAAGACAAAAATCGAGGGATGATCGGGCTGCTCGACCCGCCCTTCGTGGATGACGTAGAGTCGATTTTGGCTGTCGACCGCGACGTTGTGGGTCGTCTGCCAGGTGTATTTGTCGGGGAGCTTGGCCCAGTGATGCGTGATCTCATACTGGTGCTCCCCCTCCCCGAGGAGAATGCCGTCACCGGTCGCCGCAGCGGCCTTGCGAGTCGTGAGCAGATTGAGTCCGCCGAGAGTGGCGGCGGAGCAGGTGAGAAACTGACGACGAGAGCGGGTTTGGGGTTTCATGACGACAAATGTAGCGGAAATCCGAGCAACCTGTAAAGCCCGTCATTCCGCCCCGCGAATCGCCTCAATGACTTGGGCGACGACTTCGTCGACGCTGAGATGGGAACTGTCGATCACGATGGCTCGATCGGCGATGACCAGTGGCGAGGCTTTGCGACTCGAATCGATTCGATCGCGTTCGATGATCTCGTCGGCGATCCCTTCGGCACGCCGCCGCTGCGCCCGCACTTCGGGCGAAGCGTCGATGTAGAATTTAAAAGGCGTCTCCGGGAAGACGACCGATCCGATGTCGCGTCCTTCCATAACAACGTCGTATCGGGTCGCGTAGAGTCGCTGCTCAGCGACGAGCCGTTCCCTGACCTCCGGGATCGTCGCAATCGCGGAGACATTTCCGTTCACTCGAGGATCGCTGAGTTCGTCTCGTGTCATCCGTTTGCCGCCCACGGAGATCGTGCCAACTCGATCCTCCTCGCCGCATTCGAACTCCGTTTTTTCGAGGAGATTCAACACCGCCGGGATATCCGCGGTATCCACGCCCGATTCGAGCGCCCACCAGGTGAAGGCCCGATACATCGCGCCAGAGTTCACAAAGACACAGCCCAGCTCCGACGCAATGCGACGGGCCACAGTGCTCTTTCCGGAAGCGGCCGGACCATCAATAGCGACAATGAGAGGAGTGGATTCTGACATGACTCGCCTATCGTGAACTGTGCCAAGCGAGCTGGCAAAGGATTTTCCCATCTCTTCTCACGCTAAAAACCGCTTGCCCCGTAGCGGGTCGCTCATTATGGAAGAGGTCACTACCATGATTCTTTCCGACTCCGAAATCCTGGCCGCGATGAGTCGCGGCGAAATCGTCATCGAACCCTACGATCGCGAGTGCCTCGGAACGAATAGCTACGACGTTCACCTCAGCAAACACCTCGCGACCTACAAGAACCGTGTCCTCGATGCCCGGAAGCACAATGAAATCGAGCATTTTGAGATACCGCCGGAGGGATATGTGCTCGAACCCCAGATCAACTATCTCGGTTCCACCGTCGAATACACGGAAAGCCACGCGGCCGTCCCCTTTTTGGAAGGAAAGTCCAGCGTCGGCCGACTCGGCATGGACATTCACGCCACTGCGGGAAAGGGTGACGTTGGTTTTTGCAACTACTGGACGCTCGAGATTTCGGTAAAACAGCCGGTGCGCGTCTACGACGGGATGCCCGTGGGGCAGCTCATCTACTTCCTCGTCCAGGGGGAAATCCTGACACCTTACAACTCCAAAAACTCCGCAAAATACAACGGCCGCACCCCCCTCCCAGTCGAGTCGATGATGTGGAAGAACAAATTTTAGAATCCAACAGGGTTGATTCAGTGGCCCAACCCTGTTGCTTTGTTAGACTCTATGGAATCCGGACTCGTCTTCCGCTCGCCATCGATTCAGCGGCGGCCTCGAGGACGATGAGACTTTTCACCCCGTCCCGAAAGTTCGGTTCGACGGGACGGTCTCCGGCGATGGCGTCGAGGAAATCCACCGCCGCATGCACAAAAGCGTGCTCGTAACCGATGATATGTCCGGGAGGCCACCATGCGCCGACGTATTCGTGGGAACGCTCCGTCACAAGAATGTCACGGAATCCGCGACGATCGGTGGGATCACTTTCCGAATAGAACTGGAGACGATTCATATCCTCCATATCCCAGGTGATCGCTCCCTTGCTGCCGTAGACTTCAAAGGTATGGCGATTGCGACGCCCTGTCGCGTAGCGGGTCGTCTCGATCGTGGCGAGGGCCCCGTTTTTGAATTCTCCGGTGAGAAGAGCCGCGCACTCGACTTCGACTTTGCCGGTCAACGAAGGATCGCTCGCGAGCGGACGCTCGGAGATGAATTGTTTCCCCCGGCAATCGATCTCGGCAAATTCTCCCACCAGAAAGTGGGCAAGGTCGATCGCATGAGAACCAAGATCCCAGAGCGGCCCGGCTGCGGCGGTTCGTTTTTGCAGTTTCCAGTCGAGCGGATGCTCAGGGTTCACGAGCCAGCTCTGTTGATAGGCTCCGCGCCAATGAAAGATCTCGCCGAGGTCACCGTCGCTGATCATCTTTTTCGCGAGGAGCACCGCCGGGCAGCGGCGATAGTTGTGGTTCAAATAGTGGACCACTCCCGCTTTCTCGACCGCCTCTAGCATCGCTTCGGCTTCGGCGAGGCTGTTGCAAAAAGGCTTTTCACAAAAAATGTGTTTCCCTGCTTCTGCAGCGGCGATCGCCATCTCGGCATGGAGAAAAGTCGGCGTAGCGATGTCAATGGCGTCGATGTCGTTCCGCTCGAGGACCTTTTTCCAATCGGTCTCGATCTCGGCCCATCCCCAGCGCTCCGCAAAAGCCGTGAGATCTTTTTTGTCCCTCCCGCATACCACCTGTAGGACAGGTTTCAGGGCCGGATCAAAAAACCGGGCGACCTGATTCCACGCGTTCGAATGGGCACGCCCCATGAAACGGTGGCCGATGAGAGCAATACGGAGTTCCTTCATGCTTCATGGCATACGCTCGGGTACGGCTCTACAAAAGACGTTTTTTTCGAGAATTTGGGATGCAATGACGGGCAGAATGTTCATAGTAACAGTGTCCATGTCAGAACTCGCCGCCGATTCCCATCTCATCCGCGATCCCCTTGCTGCGCTCGAGCATCATTTCGGTTTTCGTGAATTCCTCGCCGGGCAGGAGCCGGTCGTGTCGTCCCTCCTCGCAGGTCGGGATACGATGGCGGTGATGCCCACGGGCGGGGGGAAATCTCTCTGTTACCAGCTCCCCGCGATGGTCATGGAGGGAGTCACCCTCATCATCAGCCCGCTCATCGCACTGATGAAAGATCAAGTCGATGGTCTCGTCCGCAAGGGCATCCCGGCGACGATGATCAACAGCACTCTCTCGGCGCAGGAGCAATCCGAACGGCTCCGCGAACTGGAGGCAGGGCGCTACAAGCTGGTCTACATCGCGCCGGAGCGCTTTCGCAGCAGCCAGTTCATCCGCGCTCTGCAGCAAGTCCCGATCGCCTTTGTCGCTGTCGATGAAGCCCACTGCCTCAGTCAGTGGGGGCACGACTTCCGACCCGATTACCTTCGGCTCTCCGAAGCGCTGGAACTGCTCGATCATCCGCAGACGGCAGCATTCACGGCGACGGCGACGCCGGAAGTGCAGGCCGATATTTTAAAAGTCCTCAAGCTGCGAGATCCCTACATCTCGATCAGTGGATTCGAACGACCGAACCTGAGTCTCCGGATCAGCCATTGTGAAGGCAATCGCGAAAAATACGAGCGACTCCACAGTCTCATCGAAGCGCAGCGCACCGGCATCGTCTACTGCTCGACACGGAAACGAGTCGAGGAAGTGAGCGCCTCCCTCGCGGGGATGGGGGTAAAGATCGTGGCCTATCACGGCGGGATGGATGACAAGGATCGGGAATGGGCGCAAAATGTCTTCCTCGACCGCACCTACGACGTGGTCGTGGCGACCAATGCTTTCGGAATGGGAATTGACCGTTCCGACGTGCGATTTGTGGCGCATTTTGATGTACCGGGGAGCATCGAAGCCTACTACCAGGAGGCCGGGCGTGCCGGGCGTGACGGGGAACCAGCGGAGTGCGAGCTACTCTTCAACTACGCCGACACACGAACCCAGGAGTTTTTCATCGACGGGAACAATCCCGGTGCGACGATCATCCTCGATCTCTACGCGATCCTGCGACGGCTCTGCGGTTCCTCGAACGAGGGTGTCACCATCACGATCAAGGACATCACGGAGATGCTGAATCTGAAAAACAGTATGCAGGTCAGCAGTGCTCTCTCCCATCTCGTCCGATCCGGTTACATCGAGCGCTTCGACGTTCCGGGCGAGCGCGCCCGTGGCACCCGTCTGCGGGATCCAGCGATCAAGGATACCGATGTGGTGATTGATCAGGCGGCTCTCACCGAGAAGAATCGGCGCGACCGCTCGAAGCTGGATGCGATGGTAAAATTTTGCTACGATCAGGAAACGTGCCGCCAGCGGTGGATCCTGGAATATTTCGGTGAGACCGAGTCCACTCCCTGCGGAACCTGCGATATTTGTACGGAAGATGGCCACCGCGACACCCGTCTCCCCACGGGCGAGGAATACCTCATCGTTCAAAAAGCGCTCAGCGGCATCGCCCGCACTTGTGCCCGCACTCCGGTAGGCGAGTGGGAAGGAAAGTTCGGGAAGGGGAAGATTGTGCAAATGCTCGTCGGTACAAAGTCCGCCGAGATCTCCGCCTCCCGCCTCGACCAGTTGAGCACCTTCGGAATCTTGAAGGCCGAAGGATCCACCTACGTTTTTTCGCTACTGTCGGAGTTGGAAAAGGCCGGGTTCGTAGCCATTCGGAAGACCCCTTACCCGCTCATGGGCCTAACCCGCCGCGGAACCGGAGTGATGAAAGGCGACAATCAGTTCCGTATGGCCTGGCCGGATCGTGCCCGGATCGGGAAATCCGTCAAGGAGGCGGAAAATCCTGCGCTTCACAATCTCGCTTTTGACGAAAGCCTCTTTGAGGCCCTCAAGGCAGTTCGCAAGAAACTCTCCGAAGAAAACGGGGGCGTTCCACCCTATGTGATCTTCGGGAACCAGGTCCTGGAGTTTTTCACCCGTCTCCGACCGACGACAGAAATGCAGGCTCTGAAAATCCATGGCGTCGGCAAGGTGAAGGCTCAAAAATATCTCGCACCTTTCCTCGAGGCAATTCGGGATTTTCCGAAGGGTTCGTAGATCATCCGGTGAGCGCCGGTCGAGTTTTGGTAAAGATCACCCGCGCGGCGAGGATGCCCGCGATCAATCCAAAGAGGTGGCCCTGCCAGGAAATCCCTCGTTCGCCGGGAAAGATGCCGCCTATCATTCCTCCATAGACCACGAGAACGATCACAGAAACAGTGATCCAGAAACCGGACCTCTCTACCACGCCGCGAGCGAGCAGGAATCCGAGGTACCCAAAAATCAAAAGGCTCGCGCCAATGTGATTGGTCGATCCTGGTCCGAGCGTCCAGAGTGCACCGCCTCCGACCGCGATGATAAATGCGGTGGCCGTGACAAAAACCCGTCTTCCGCCGATCAAGACAATACCGCCCAGAACAAGAAATGGAAGCGTGTTGGAAATGAGATGACCAAAACCTCCATGCAAAAAGGGCGAAAGAAAAATTCCAAACAAACCCGAAACCGTGCGCGGTTGGATTCCGAACTGATCGAGTGAACCGAAAAGGAGCGTATCCAGAATCTCCAGTCCCCACGCTACCGCCATGCAGCCGAATAGGAATACCAAGTTCTCCTTAATCGACTCGGCGACCCGTGCGGCGGGATGATGCACGGGCAACGGCGGTGGGGAAATGCGAAGAGGGGGAGGTGACATCGTGTGACATGATAGACCAAAGACGTCCTGCGGCGCTTACAAACGATTCCGAATATTCTACCTCCTCAAACGCGAAAAGCTGCCCTGCAGCACTCGCCACAGGACAGCTCTCCACTTCTCGTTTTCCCTTTCGGGACTTAGAATCCTACTTTTTCTCGTCCTTGTTTTCGCTGCCTTCGTTACCATCTGCCGAAACGGCGAGGCTCTCAGGGGAACGGCGACCCAACTTCATCGTCTGTGTTTTCAAATTGATCAGATCCCACCAGGCATCTCCCAGCTCTCCTTGAAGGGGACGGCTCTTATCACCGCGAACGGTATCCACTTTGTCGAGGAGGACCTGCGCTTCGTCAAAGACGTTGGAGACGAGTTGCCCATCATCAGGAGAGAGTTTCCCCTCCCCGGCTGGCACCTCGCTCAGTTTCGCTTTGAGTTTTTCAACGGCAGCTTTAATCTCCGCCACTTTCGGGTCCGTCTTTTCCGCAGGAGCGGCAACTCCCTCTACTTTTGCAGGAGCAGCGGCTCCTACAGTTTTCGCGGGAGTGACGGTTTCTTCCGTTTTTGCGGGAGGGGCATCGGCGGCCATCGGCGGTGCAACGGGCTTTTCCACCGTCGCTTCAGACGAGGCTGACAAGGTGACAGGTGGGACCGTCACCGCCGATTCAACTTCCGAAGCGAGAGCGACCGGGGTCTCTTCGACAATCATGGGAGTATTCAGCTCGGAGGGCACCGGCGCAAGATCAGCGATCACTGGTCCACCGCCCACAACCGAGATTGGCTGCGGAGGAGCGGCAGGAACAGAGTAGGTCGACGCTTGCCTTGTAACTGGTGTCGCCACCGGCATCGCTCTGGCACCAATACTGCGCTGAGCAATGTTTGCTTCGATTGGGATATCCATTTCCTCGAGATCTCTTCCGAAGGAGCGGTTCATTTTCCGCGAAGTGACCGGATCATTAAAATCAGGA
>JAGPCC010000058.1 GCA_018058245.1 Verrucomicrobiales bacterium | reverse complement strand
ATCATGTTCGCCGGGTCCGTCTTGATTGAGCGAGTTTTTTCCATCAACGGGATTGGGCTTCTCACACTCGACGCCATCGTCGGGCGGGACTACATGATCTTCATGGGTACGCTCGCGCTAACCGCCATCGTTGGGTTACTCGGTCGTATCCTATCCGACTTTTGCTACGTGCTGGTCGATCCACGAATCAACTTTGGGAAAGAAGCCTGATGTTCAACCCCTGGCGCAAGATCCTCGATCCGAACACACGACGGCGTCTCGCCCGCTTTGGTCGCATCAAACGGGCAAAATGGTCGCTGATCTTTCTCATTGCGATTTTTGTGATCAGTCTTTTTGCCAATTTCCTAGCGAATGACAAACCTCTCCTCTTGAAGGCCAATGGCCGACTCTACATCCCTGTCCTGAAGTTCTATCCAGAGAATGCATTTGCCGGGAACGGGGTCAAGACAAGACCGCGCTACAAGGAATTGGAAAAGCTGCCGATCTTTACGGACCATCCCGAAAACTGGATGCTGTGGCCTCTGATCCGCTACGGTCCCGAGGAGTCGTTGGCTCCTACGCAGATTGAAGTCGATCCCACCCTGACCTTACGGTTCGCGCCAGAAGACCAACTCGCGGCTGTGGATGTGGATCGTGATCTCACCATCCAGCGGTCCCGCGGTGCAGCCGGATTTTACGGTGAAAAGTCGGATCTCGCGTTGCGTGCCGTACCGCTCGAAAGTCGTGATGTTCTCGTTCCGCCTCGGATACGCGAGGCCATTTTGAATCGATTCCAAAACGTTGCGGCACCCGCCGAGAAGGTCGTCGATGATCGCGAGGTCGAGTTTTCGCTGGGAGCGTTTTCCCCCACGGCGAGTCCTCCCAAGCTCATTCGCTTGTCGATGGAGCGTCGCGTTGGACCTGGCGGAGGCGAAAAGGCAGTGCTCTCGACGGAGCTAGAATTTCTCTCCGATCCCCCGAAAATCTGGGATCAATTTTCCGAAGAGAGCCGGACTGCCATTCTCGCGAAAGCAGAAAAGGCCATGGTCGTGCCGCAGGAGAATTTTGCAGTCTCGACGACCGAGGGAAAGATCTCCGTCAGTTTCACGAGGGAGACGGTCGAGTTTCCCTTTCGCCCGGTCAAAGGACACGCCCTTGGACTCGATAACAGTGGTCGTGATGTCGGAGTGCGCATCTTCTACGCTACCCGAACGGCTCTCGCCTTTGGCATTCTCCTCGTGATCTTTACGTTTGTAATCGGGATTTTTCTGGGTGCGATCCAAGGGTACTTCGGAGGCTGGATTGACATGTCAGGGCAGCGTCTCACGGAGATCTGGGAGTCGATGCCTTTCCTCCTCATCATGATCCTGCTCAGTTCGATCTACGGACGCAGCTTTCTTTTGCTGGGATTTGTCTATGGGATCTTCAACTGGATCGGCATTTCCTACTACGTCCGTGCCGAGTTTTTGCGATTGCGCAAGTTGCCCTTCGTAGAGGCCGCCCGAGTCATGGGAATCGGGCGGTGGAAGATCATGTTTCGTCACATCTTCCCGAATGCCTTGGTCCCCATCATCACCTTTTTCCCGTTTTCGCTGGTCGGGTCGATTTTTGTTCTCACCGCTCTCGATTACCTCGGTTTTGGTCTGCCTCCCGGCACCCCCAGTTGGGGCAATCTGCTCGATCAGGGACAGAGCCAGACCTACGCATGGTGGCTCACTCTTTATCCCTCGCTGGCACTCTTTTTGGTGAGTTTGTTAGGGATCTTTATTGGGGAAGGGGTCAGGGCGGCCTTTGATCCCCGCACCGACTCGAAGCTCGCATAAGTCCATGGCCGAACCTCTCCTCAGCGTTCAGAATTTGACGGTTTCTTTCCAAGTGGAAAAGAGCGTGGTCCGCGCGGTGGAAGATGTCTCCTTTGACATCATGCCGGGAGAAATCGTCGGACTCGTCGGTGAATCGGGCAGCGGGAAATCGGTCACGGCGATGTCGACGATACGCCTGATTCCCCAGCCTCCTGGTCGGGTCGAGCAGGGCAAAGTTCTCTTCGATGGGATCGATCTGCTGACGACCCCGATCGAGAAACTGCGAAAAATTCGGGGTCGGGACATCAGCATCATTTTTCAGGAACCCATGACCGCGCTTTCGCCCTTGCATCCGGTCGGGAAACAACTCGCTGAAGTCGTTCACATTCACGAACCGGGCATTTCCGCCGAGGCGGCGATGGCGCGGGCGATTGATTGGCTCGACAAAGTCGGTATTCCCGACCCCGCCGAGCGGGCCAAAGCCTACCCCTTCCAGTTTTCTGGCGGGATGCGGCAGCGGGTCATGATCGCGATGGCGTTGATCCTCCATCCCCGTCTCATCATTGCAGACGAACCCACCACTGCTCTCGATGTCACTTTGCAGGCTCAGATCTTTGATCTCATCCTCCAGATGAAGGCGAAGGACACCTCGATTCTTTTTATCACTCACGACATGGGAGTGATTTGGGAACTGGCAGATCGGGTTTTGGTGATGAAAGACGGTCGCCTCATCGAGTCGGGTGAGGTCGAACCGCTCTTTGCGAACCCACAAGAGAGTTACACCCGCGAGCTGCTCGCGGCGGTGCCGCGTTTGAGCGATGCACCTCGTGCCGTCGAGGCGAGATCAGTCGAGGTCGAACCGATTCTCAAGGTCAATGACCTCCGCACCTGGTTTCCGGTCAAAAGTGGCGTCTTCGCACGGACCGTTGATTGGGTCAAAGCCGTCGACGACGTTTCCATTGACGTTTTTCCAGGGGAATGTCTCGGGCTTGTCGGGGAATCGGGCAGCGGCAAGACGACTCTGGGTCGATCCATTCTCGGACTCGAAACACCGCAGAAAGGGGAAATATTCTTTGAGGGGCAAGAAATTCGCGGACTCGGTTACCATGCCATGCGTCCCCTGCGCCGTCACTTGCAGATGATTTTCCAGGACCCGTATTCTTCGCTGAATTCGCGACTTACGGTCCTGGAGATTCTCACCGAAGGACTCATCGAACACGGCATGTTGAAAGGCGAAAAACGCGAGGTCGCCGCGCATTGGTTAGAGGAGGTAGGGCTGAAGGCGGATACGATGAATCGTTATCCCCATGAGTTTTCCGGCGGGCAACGTCAGCGCATCTGTGTCGCGCGCGCGGTGGCTCTCGAACCCAAGTTTGTGGTCTGTGACGAGGCCGTCTCGGCTCTGGATGTCACGATTCAAGCCCAGGTGATCGACCTTCTGATGGATTTGAAGGACAAGCTCGGCCTGTCCTATCTCTTCATTTCCCACGATCTCAGCGTCGTGAAACGGATCTGTGATCGCGTCGTCGTGATGCGTCACGGAAAAGTCGTCGAAGCAGGGAAGACGATAGACCTCGTCGAGCGCCCCGCATCTGAATACACAAAACGGCTCATCGAAGCGGTTCCGATCCCAGGTGACCCTGCAAAACGAGCGAGAAACCGAGTTTCTTGAGGCATTTCCGAGTTGTCGGCAGAAACGGCAAAGCCGTCTTGCTCGATTTTGTCTCCTCCATTACGATTCTGGAATGAAGACCGTGCAATCGTTTTTGGAATCGATACAAACCGACGACAAACCTCCTCAGGATCTATCGGATGAGTTGAAAGCTCTCTGGTATTCCAGAGCGGGGAATTGGGAACAAGCCCACGATATTGCCCAAGAGATTCCTACCAAGATGGGGTCTTGGATCCACGGGTTGCTTCATGCCATGGAGGGAGATTTTGGAAACTCAGGATACTGGTTTCACCGTGCTGGAAAAGCGCCCATTTCGAAATCCGGGATTGATGCAGAATGGGAAACGCTCGTCCAGGCCAACCTCTCTGAATAGGACTCCATTCATTATTCTCGACAAATCCATAAAATTTCGCCCCTGCGGAACTAGCCCTGGAAGCCGAGACTCGGATTCGTAAGGAACAGAGGCAGGAAGGGGCCAAGTTGCAGAGCAATCTCCGTCTGGGATCGGATTTGTCTCCAGCAGATTCATGAGGGCCAGCAGATTCAGGCAATTCAAAAATCGGTTGGCCTCCCTCAATCTGCTGGAATTTTCCAACCCTATTGACCTTGCTCACTCCCCCACGCCTCGTGCGGGGGTGATTCGGGAATTCTAAGGGTCAATTCTAAGGGTCAGACAATCTTTCCGCGAGGGATTCTTGTGGTTCGTGAGCGTAATCGGCTCACCGGGACGGTTCACCCTACCTCTTTGATTTGATGAATCGCGAGGGATAAAGATCGCGTTGAGGGGCTTCTCACTCTCTAATCGTAATCGTAATCGTAATCGTAATCGTAATCGTAATCGTAATCGTAATCGTAATCGTAATCGTAATCAGGAGCGATTAAGGATTAAGAATTAAGGATTAGGACGTTCAAAGATACTCTCAACCTAGGCGGCGCTTCCTCAGACCTCTGCCTCCGTAAAACGCGCCTACCCAGCGGGCCTTATTCGCGCCGGGTTTTTTTGTGGGCAATCGACCATCATTGCAGCATCATCCATGTGCATGACTTGTAAGATTATCTCAGGAATTCTCGTCGTTCTTCTCTCCGGTTCGTTCGGCAGTAGGGCGGTCGCCCAAGAGAAAACGGCGAGTGTCGCGGGCTCCGATCAGGCGGCAGAAGTCATCAAATCGTTCGGTGGTCGGGGAGCTCTTGCCGACGGGTCCAAGCCTACTCCTCCCAAAGACGCTCTCGCAAATTTCCAGATGCGAAAAGGCTTCGCGATGGATCTCGTTGCCTCGGAACCGGAAGTCGAGCAGCCTCTTTCCCTCGCTTGGGATGCACGCGGACGTCTCTGGGTGGTGCAGTATCGCCAGTATCAGTTTCCTGCGGGATTAAAAATTGTGGAATACGACGATCATCTTCGTGCCCGTTTTGACAAAGTGCCGCTTCCTCCTCCGCTCGGCGACAAAGGAGCCGATGTCATCAGTGTCTTTGAAGATACCAACGGCGACGGGACGTTTGATTCAAAAAAAGACGTCATCACCGGGCTAAACATTGCGACCTCCGTGGCGATTGGGGCCGGGGGCATCTGGGTCGCAAATCCTCCCTATCTCCTTTTTTATCCCGATGCGAACCACGATGATCTTCCCGATTCCGATCCCATCGTGAAGCTCTCGGGTTTTGGCATCGAAGATACTCACGCTGTCATGAGCAATCTTACCTTGGGGCCTGACGGCTGGCTCTATGGCGTGAATGGCAGCACCTCCACTGGTAAGGTGACCGATCCCGCGAGCGGAAAGCTCGTGGCCTGGCAGGGGCAGATGGTCTGGCGATACGATCCCCCGACGGAGCGGTTTGAAATCTATGCCGAGGGCGGGGGAAATACCTTCAGCCTCGACATCGATTCCGCAGGGCAGGTTTTTTCCGGTACAAACAATGGGAACACCCGCGGTATGTTTTATCCGCAGGGCAGTTATGGCCGGAAAGCCTGGGGGAAACATGGGCCACTTACGAATCCCTATGCCTTCGGATTTTTCGAACACATGAAGCACAAGGGGGATGAACGCCGTTTTCCACAGGCCTTCACGATCTATGAAGCCGACCTCTTCGGGGAGGAACTCGCGGGACGCATCGTCGCTCCGAATTCTCTGCAAAACGTGGTCTGGTCGAGTCGACTTGAGCGGGACGGATCGACCTACCGGACGGTCGATGAGGAGAATCCCGCCGAGACCAGTGACCGCTGGTTCCGTCCCGTCTGGGCCGGGATGGCTCCGGATGGTGCTGTCTACATGGCCGACTGGTATGACAGCCGACTCAGTCATGTCCGTCCTGTCGATGACTGGCACAAAACGAGTGGCCGCATCTACCGACTGAAGCCGGAGGGAAGTCATCCCGTCTATACCGAGGGAGATCTGAGCAAGCGCCCGATTGAGGAACTGGCGTCCCTTTTTAGTCATCCGAATCGTATGGTGAGACGCCGAGCCATGCTGGAGTTCGGCTGGCGTGGTGACCAATCGATGAATGGGGATCTCATCAAAACCGTGGATGACGCTTCCGGGATCGAAGCACTGGAATCTCTCTGGGCGATCCATCTCCTCGGGGCACTCACGGATGAACTCGCGACAAAATGGCTCACCAGTCCTGAAGCAAACGTTCGCCGCTGGGTCGTGCGATTGATCGGTGACAGGCGGGAAGCGCACGGGGCGCTTGCGACAGCCTTGAGCGACCTCGCTCTTAGTGAGCAGGACGTGCAAGTGCGGGTGCAGCTTGCGGCTTCTGCGAAGCGTCTCGATCCTGTTGTGGCCCTCGGTATGATCGAGGGACTTGTTCAGCATCGTGCTGATCTCGATGACCCTCATCAGCCGCTCATGATCTGGTGGGCACTTGAGGCCCAGGCCGAAACAGGTCGAGCTGAGATTGCCGCGTGGTTGTCCCACAAAGAGACTTGGGCGAATGCCATCGTCGATCAATGGCTCATCGAGCGACTGATGAAGCGCTACGCCATCGCTGGCGGACCCGAGAATTTCGAAAGCGCCGCGACGCTCCTTGCCATCGCCCCGAACGAGGATACCAAAACACGACTTCTCGCGGCTCTGCAATCGGCCTTTGAAGGAGTCCCGATGCCGACTCTGCCAGATTCCCTCTCCCGAGCGCTCCAGACCTATTCCGAAAAACTCGGGGACAGTGGTCTTGTTCTGCGCTTGAAAAAGGGAGACCCTACCGCCGTGCTTGAGGCTCAGCGTGCGGTCCTCGATGCAAAATTGCCTACCGCGCTTCGTTCGGAACTCGTTCGCCAACTCGGTGCGGGTGGGGATCGTGCCGTCGTCGGAACGCTTCTAAAAATCCTTGCCCTCGATCAGGAACCCGCTCTGAAACGGGTCGCTCTGCAGACGCTCGCTGTATTTGACGATGACGCCGTCCCCAACGGGATCATCGCCCGTTACGGATCGACCTTGCCGGCGGAACTCGGGGTTCGCTCCACCGCCGAGCGTGTCCTCGCGGGGCGTTTGAAATGGGCGATGATGATGATGGATCAGGTCGATCGGGCGGTCATCAAGGATCGCACCGTCGGCGCCGATGTGGTGCAGCTGATGCTCGAGCACAAAGACCCCGCTCTGACTGCGAGGGTGCAGAAACACTGGCCGGGGATCGCAGCTGGTTCCGGGGGCGTTGATCTAGCCGCCGAATCCAAGAGGATTCGGTCCGTCCTCGTCGGCGGAAAAGGGGATGAGAGTGCCGGAAAAGTCATTTTCGCAACACGATGCGCGGCCTGCCACAAGCTCTTCGGTGAAGGGCTCGAAATCGGTCCGGAGCTGACCGGATACGAACGCCAGAATCTCGATTTCTGGATTCCTTCCATCGTGAATCCCAGCCTCGAACTACGAGAGGGATTTCTCAATTATGTCGCCACGATGAAAGACGGGCGAAAGCTCATCGGACTGATGCAGGACCAGACTCCGCGTACGGTCACTCTTCGCGATCTCGCCGGACAGATCTCCCTCCTGGATCGTTCGGAGATCGACACTCTCGAAGCCTCGCCTATTTCTTTGATGCCTCCCGGTCTCCTCGTCGGGATCGAAGACCAGGATCTCCGCAATCTTTTTGCCTATCTCATGAAAGAGGTCGCGAACAACTGACCGGTGGAAACCAACCCCTACGAACGAACAACCGGCCTCGCCCCTTCCGCGTCATTCCGTTCGTTGATTCGATCCACTCCTGTCTGCACTGCCTCTTCCATCGCTCGAGTGAGACTATCCACCGCATTCCGAAGTTTTCCTCCGCCTTCCGCAAGATGCTCACGGACATCGATCGGTGTATGAATTTTGACGAGGGCACGTCGGGGACCGGTGCGGGGCATTGCCTGGGAGTAAAAGTCCTCGGCAACCCGCTCGACCGTCTCATCATAACGATCGATCGTCGGAGCGAGCGAGAGATAGGGGGCGAGATAACCATGGATGCGCAGCGCCAGGATAGCCTTGTCCGCGAGCCCGTCGATCTCGTGATGAGAACTGCCGTCCGGGCTTACGCGGATCTGGTGGATCGTGGACCGGATGCGCCGGATCCGGTCGATCAATCCTCCCTCCTTCGGGGCGGGGAGTTCGAGCGATGACTCGAGATTCGTCGCCAGTGTGTCTGCAAATTGGGTGAGAGTGTCGTAGACGCCCAGATCAGAGCCGGTGATTTCCCTCTCGAATCCGTGGCGGGTGAGGAATTGAGTGAGGATATGCTGTCCGAGTCCGAAGATGGATTTCACCGGGTCGGCGGTTGATCCTTTCGGGAACGTGTAGCCACTATCACTGCCCAGTTGCAGGAGTCGTTTTGTCACTGTCTCACGAGGAGTCGTGAGATGAGTGAACTTCAGGGAAATTGGCACGATCTGGATCCCTGTGGTTTCGAGGGTCTGCTGCGCTTTCAGGGCGATGAAGGCCGTGCCGTCGAGGAAGGGTGTTACCCGATCATTCGTGAGATAGACATTGCCCTCCGGGAAAATGTTCAGAGCATAGTCACCTGCGTTCAGGATCTCCACCGCCGCCGCCATCGCCTTGCGGTCGGCCGCCTCGCGGTCAATCGAAAAATGTCCCAGCTTCTGCATTGACCAGGCAGAAAAGCGGCTGCGGAGAAAGACATCGTAGGCCGCCATGAAACAGGAGGGCTGTCCAAGCCGGCGGTGGACTTCGGTAATCACCTGCGGGTCGCTGTGACTCGGGTGATTCATCACAAAGAGGATCCGATCACCCCGTTCCCGAACCTCTCTTACCGCTTCTGCTTCGCCGCTCATGGAAATCTCCGGGATACAATGATTCTTCCCTGGGAGAATCACGCGGCGATTGAGAAACTGCCCGATCCAGATCAGAGCCGGGGACGGCTCGGAGGGGAAGAATTGGTACTTCGCGTCGGAGAATTCGAGCATGATCGTTGGCGCTATTCCGGACGGGGGAAGAGCTTGCAGTGTGCGCGGTAGACACGTTCCAGTTCCGTGATTGGGTCGGTATGCTCATCCACCCGGATGTCGCGGAAGCGATCATTGAGACCTCCGTAACCCCAGCCTTCGCGAACGATTAGGAGGGCCGCCGATTGCATGCCCCGCTTGTCACCGCCGGCCGACTGTCCCGCTTTGAGAACGGCGAGGAGTCTCTCTGCGAGCAAGCCGGTCGATTCGCGGAAGGCCGCTGCCATCGCCACGACCACCTCGCCGCCGGCGAGGATGTTTCCCTGCACCGCGAAGTTTTCCCCGACGATTCCTCCCGCCCAATCCATGCATTCCCTACCGGTGAAGTTCGCGGCCACTCCCGCTGCATTGATGAGCCCGACCTGACGGTTTTCCCGCAGACCATCGTTTTCCGTGAGGAGCGTTAGGGCCTCTTCCGGCGCGATCCCCGCCGCCATCGCTGCCAGTCCTGCTGGACCGTAGCCGACATTGGCGTAGGCCTGCGTCGCGACCGCTCCGATTCCGGCCCGAGCAAAGGGGACGATGCCGCCGACTCCCACGATACGAGATTGCACAGCGACACCGATTTCCCCGGTCACAGGATCTATCGCCACGATGGAAAAAGTCGCCACCGTCGGGGTGGCGGAGGAGGGCGGCAACGGATCAGCCGCCTCAGCGATCACTGGAAGCAAAAGCAGATCCATGACAAAAAGGCAAAAGAGTCGAAGATTGATCATTCCTCTCCGAGATTGGCGGCAGCAGTGCAGGACGTCAAGAAGGACCTTTCCTGCCAGCGAGGATCCTCGTTTCCGCAAAATGAACGACACCGAGCGCGAAAATGGGAAAGAGGCGATGGAGGTCCATTGATGCGCCCACCGAAAGTCTTGCAGGTTTGCACGATTTGCTGCGATACTAGGAGCATGAAATCTCCGCTCGCTTCCCTTCTCTGTACGCTAGTCACCCTTTCTGTCTCTTCTGCCTTTTCCCAAGAGACGACCCCTGACGGGGAACAGCCGGGCATAAATGGATTCTGGGAAGTGGTCACGTCTGGAGGCCGCTTTGTCTCCCGTCTTGATCAAATCTCTTCCGTCAGTCAGCACGAGTATCTGATCGATGGCGCGGTCCGGGTTTTTGAGTGTACGGTGGACACCGATGGCGGCCAAACGGCACGATTTTATTACATCGAACCGATTACGGAAAGCTCCACGGTCACCAGCGGAAGCGCGACTCTGAATCGTATCAAAGATCTCGCGAATCAAGCAACGACAAAGGTGGGGGTGGGGGACGTTGATACGGTCGTCACGAAGCATTACCCTGACACAACTCATGCCAAGACTTCCGAATACCGGATGAAAAACAAAGCCACGATCGGCCAGATTTACGATCATGTTCGTCGGGTCTGGGCGGAGGAAAGAGGAAAGGGCGGTCAAAATCAGCTCATTATCCGAAACGGTTAGCCCTTCCGCGCCACATTTTTTCTTTCAGGTATGAAATACCGAAGCATCCCGAATACGGACCTCAACGTCAGCTTGATCGGCCTCGGCACGATGACCTGGGGCGAGCAAAACACCGAGGCGGAGGGGCACGAGCAGATGGACTACGCCCTCGAGCGAGGGGTCACATTCTTCGATACCGCAGAGATGTATCCCGTCCCGCCGGTGGCCGGGACCTGTCATGAGACGGAGCGTATCATTGGCACGTGGTTCGCGGCGCGGGGAAAGCGGGACGATGTGATCCTCGCCACGAAAGCGGTCGGTCCGGGGCCGCATGTCACTCATGTGCGGGAAGGGAATCGGCACAATCGGAAAAATCTCACTGCCGCTCTGGAGGGAAGTCTTCGCCGACTCCAGACGGACCGCATTGATCTCTATCAGCTGCACTGGCCCGATCGGACCGTGCCTCTTTTCGGAACCCGTGATTATTCTCCCCCGAAGCAAGATGATTCCGTTCCGATCGAGGAGACTCTTGCGGTGCTCTCGGACTTTGTTGCTTCGGGAAAGGTCCGATATCTCGGGCTTTCCAATGAAACTCCCTGGGGGACGATGCGTTTTCTCGAATTGGCGAAGACGGGCGGATTCCCCCGGATCGTCACGATCCAAAATTCCTACAACTTGCTGAACCGAACCTTTGATTCGGGTCTCTCGGAGATTTGTCACGAGGAGGGGGTGCGCCTGCTCGCCTACTCACCGCTCGCGTTCGGTCGACTTTCAGGGAAATACCGGGGAGGTCAGTTTCCGGAGGGAGCACGTCTCACAAAGTGGGAGCGATTTGCCCGTTACAACGGTCCGAACAGCGACGCCGCGATCGAAGAGTATGCCCGCATCGCGGCTGAAGCCGGTCTCGATCTCGCGCAGATGAGCCTCGCCTGGATCAATCAGCGAATTCATGTCGCAAGCAATCTCATCGGTGCCACGACCCTCGCTCAGTTGAAAGCCAATATCGACAGCGCCGATCTCCAGCTGCCCGGCGAAGTGCGCAAAGCAATCGACACCGTCCACCACCGCTTTCCCAACCCCTGCCCGTAATCGTAATCTTTATCCTTGCCATCACGCTGGCCATTTCGAGTCTCGTGTTCTCACGCGAATTCTGAGGAACGATCGTCCATTTTTGGAGTATGGTGGTTGTATGTTCGTCCGATCTGCCTCTATCGGTACCTTTCTCCTTGTCCTTTTCATGCTCCGTTGCGTCGGGGTGATGCATGCGCAGGAGGCGGCTACCATTCATGAATTTACCGATAAACGGGGACAAAAAGTCTCCGCCATACTCCTTGCGATCTCGGAAGACCGTCGCCAGATGACGATCAAACGGGAGGATGGGCAACAATTTGACACGGTCATCAATCTCTTGAGTCTGGACGACCAACAATACATCAAGGACTGGATGAAGAACCGTCCCGGAGTGACGGCAGCCCCTGGCGTGGAGTATCGTCTCGATCTGTCGGCGACTCGGCAGACGGGAAAGACAGAGAAAAACAGCTACGGCACCTCCTCATCGATTGTGTTGGAGGAAAAAGAGAATTTTTATCGGATCAAGGTGCAGAATCTTTCCCGGGAAACGCTGGATTCGGCAATCGTAGAATATGCGATTGTTTGGAAAAACAGGGCGAGTATTCACAAGTCTGCGGTCGGCGACTGGACCTACACCCCGGTGGATTCCGATTCGAAAAGCGAGGTTAAAGTTATCGGGCAACTTGATCTCGGCTCGATGCGTTTTAATGCGGAGGTAACGAAGGATACTGTCCCGGTCAAAATGGACCGCGTCTATTACAAGGAATTCGATGAGATTCTCTACATGGATGACATGGTCGGACTTGTTTTCCGCGTAAAGACCGCAGACGGGACGATTTTGGAGCAATCACATTCTGGGAATGCGGTGATTGTCTCGATGACTTGGGATGAGATCGTGGCTCTGCCCGACCCACCGGTGTATCCGTGATTTTCTATTTTCGGCTTGCGGCCTGACCGATTCGGCCTTTTGTCTCGCTCCATGAGCGAAGTCTATCAAGTTGCAGTCCTGCCCGGTGACGGGATCGGTCCCGAAGTTATGGTTGAAGCCCGTAAGGTCCTCGATCGGATCTCGGAAAAATTCAGTCTTACCTTTCAATTTACGGAAAAATTGGTCGGAGGCGCTGCGCTCGACGATTGCGGCCATCCGCTCCCGGAAGATACGGTCAAGGCCTGTGAGGCCGCCGATGCCATCCTCTTCGGCTCCGTTGGTGGGCCGAAATGGGAAACGCTCCCGGCAGATCTCCAGCCCGAGCGCGGGGCGCTACTCCCGCTGCGCAAGCACTTTGGTTTGTTCGCAAACCTCCGTCCTGCGATCTGTTTTCCGGCGCTGACGCATGCTTCGCCGGTAAAAGAGGAACGTATCGCCGGTGGTTTTGATGTTTTGTGCGTCCGGGAGCTCACCGGGGGACTTTATTTTGGCCAGCCAAAATGCATCGAGACCCGCGATGGAGAAGAGGTCGCGATCGATACGATGGTCTACTCTCGCAGTGAGATTGTGCGAATCGCACGGGTCGCCTTCCTCGCGGCGCAAAAGCGTGGCGGTCGCCTCACTTCGATCGACAAAGCGAATGTCCTGCAAAATGGCATCCTCTGGCGTCGCACAGTGGAAGAAGTCGCCAAAGAGTTCCCCGATGTCACGCTGAGCCACCTTTATGTGGACAATGCCGCGATGCAGCTGATCGCCCGCCCGCGGGACTTTGATGTCGTCCTCGCAGAGAATCTCTTCGGCGATATCCTCAGCGATGAAATGGCGATGATCGCCGGATCTCTCGGTATGCTCGCGAGCGCCAGCCTCGGCCAGAGCAAAGGGGACGGGCTCTACTTTGGTCTTTTTGAACCGAGCGGAGGATCCGCCCCGGACATCGCAGGGCTGGGGATCGCCAACCCCATCGCCCAGATACTCTCGGCTGCGATGATGCTCCGTTTTGCCTTTGGGCAGAACGAAGCGGCCGATGCGATCGAGGCCGCCGTCAAAGCGGTCATCGACGACGGTTATCGCACCGGCGACATTTATACTGGCAACGAAGGCCAGAAAAAGGTCGGCACGATCGAGATGGGCGATGCCATTGTCGCACGAATCTGAGCAGACCCTGTTGCCACCTCGACCCAACCCTCTCTCCTCCAGCGGATGACATACGCCGAGACCCTCGCCCAGAGAATCGCCACGACCGGGAGTGCCCTCTGTGTGGGGATCGATCCGCGACTGGATTTGCACGACTCTCCCGCTGCGATCCAGACGTTCTGCGAAACGGTGATTGAAGAGACGGCGGAGTTTGCGGCGGCGTTTAAACCGAACATTGCGTATTTTGAGGCGCTCGGGGTGAGGGGATATCAGATGATCGAGTCCCTTATCGTGCGGATGAAGGCGACCGGCGTGCCGGTGATCCTCGATGCGAAACGCGGAGACATCGGAACGACTCAGGAGCACTATGCGACCGGATATTTCAAAAACTGGGATGTCGATGCGGTCACACTGAGTCCTTACATGGGATTCGATTCGGTAGAGCCTTTCCTAACGTATCCTGGGAAAGGGGTCTACCTGCTCGGCGTGACCTCCAATCCGGGCGCTGCCGATCTGGAACTGCACGATCTCGCGAGTGGACGTCGTGTTTTTGAACTGGTCGGCGACATGGCCGGTCGAGCCGATGCGACGGTTGCGGGAGTCGGCAGCATCGGTCTCGTCCTCGGACTGACGAATGTCTCGTCCGATGTGCTCCGGCGCATGCCCGATGTCCCGCTGCTGATCCCCGGTCTCGGGGCGCAGGGAGGAGATCTCGAGACCCTACGGGGAGCGGGGCGGAAAGCACCCTCTGTCATCAATGTCTCGCGCGGCATCCTCTACGCGGACGACCATCTCTCTTTTTCCGAGAAAGCCAAAGACTATGCGAACCGAATTGCCAACATCTCCTGAAGAAACGATCGAGCTGCTCAAAGAATACGGGGCAGTCGAGCAGGGTCATTTTATCCTCGCGAGTGGGAAGCACTCTGCCTACTACGTGAAAAAGGGGAAGCTCGTGCAGCATCCCTGGGAACTCCAACAAATGATCGAGCAGTGCCTGCCAGCGATGGCAGAACTGGGCCGGATCGATGTCGTCCTCAGTCCCGCGATGGGCGGTGTGCCGGTCGGGCAGCAGGTCGGGCTCGCAGTGCATGCCCGCACGATCTACGCGGAGAGAAATTCGGAGAGCAATGAGCTGGAACTCAAACGCGGGTTCGAGATCAAGTCGGGCGAGCGACTCCTTCTCGTGGAGGATGTCATCACGACGGGCGGTACGCTCCTGGAACTGACCGATTTCATCGAGTCGCAGGGTGGGGAAGTGGCGGGGGTATTTGTCGTCGTGAACCGATCCGGGAAGACCAAAGTCGGGGAGTATCCCGTTGTCTCCTGCATGGAGATTCAGTTTCCGGTTTACGAAGCGGACTCCGTTCCGGAATCACTCGCCGCGATCCCGGCAGTCCGTCCGGGAACCAAAAAGGTGGAGTGATCTGCGAATCGCCGGGACCAGAGCGTTCCGCTTGGTTCTGAGGAAGGTAGCGGAACGGTGAGGAAATCACGAATTCGGAAAAGTTTTGCTTGATCGGACGATAGTCCCTCCTAAATATTATCTATGGGTGATCTTCCTCTCGGTCTCAGTTTTGACGATGTTCTTTTAGTTCCACAACGCAGTGGGGTTCTCCCTGCCGAAGTGGATATCTCGACGAGGTTAACGGGCGATATTCCGCTGAATATTCCGATTATTTCCTCGGCGATGGACACCGTCACCGAGGATGGTCTCGCCATCGCCCTTGCCCGGGAGGGCGGGCTCGGTGTCATTCACCGCAATATGCCGATCAGTGTCCAGGCGGATATGGTCGCAAAAGTGAAGCGCTCGGAGACCACGGTCATTGTTGACCCGTTCACGACGGCAAGTGATGTCACGATTGCCCATTTGCAGGAAGTGATGCGAGAAAAAGGAGTGAACGGTTTTCCGGTGGTGGATGATTCCGGAATTTTGGTGGGGATGGTGACGAGTCGCGACATCTGGTTCGTGGAAAATGCCTCCGCACCCGTGTCCGCAGTGATGACGCCGCGCGAGCGCTTGGTCACGGCAACTCTCGACACGGATCTCGATGAAGCTCGCCGCATCTTGCAGCAGAATCGTATTGAGAAACTGCCCCTGATCGATGGGGCGGGGCGTCTTGCAGGACTGATCACGGCGCAGGATATTGAGAAGAGCGATATGTTCCTCAATGCCGCCAAGGATCAGAGCGGGCGCCTTCGCGTCGGTGCGGCCATAGGAGTCGGGGAGGACTTTTTCGATCGCGCCCGCGCCGTTATTGAGGCGGGAGCCGATGCCGTCTTCATCGATGCCGCGACCGGCCACACGGAACGGGTTCTTTTTGTGATCGAAAAACTGCGAAGTGAATTTTCCACTCCCGTAGTCGCAGGGAATGTGGTGACCGCAGCCGGAGCCGCAGACCTGATCTCAGCGGGAGCCGCTGCGATCAAAGTCGGGATCGGTCCTGGCTCGATTTGCACGACTCGGGTGATTGCCGGGGTCGGAGTGCCCCAATTCAGCGCGATTCAAAATGTTTCCCCGGTATGCCGGGACAAAGGGATTTCCCTGATCGCGGATGGGGGGATTCGGTATTCTGGCGATGTCGTGAAGGCGATGGCCGCCGGGGCCGATATCGTGATGCTCGGATCGCTCCTCGCGGGTTGTCAGGAGAGCCCTGGAGAGACCGTGCAGTATCAGGGACGGACCTGGAAAGAATATCGTGGGATGGGTTCCCTTAAGGCCATGCGCAAGGGGTCGGGCGACCGCTACGGGCAGAACTCCTCGGGAAAACTCGTGGCAGAAGGAGTCGAAGCTCGGGTCCCCTATCGTGGACTGCTCGCGGACACAGTCTTTCAGTTGCTGGGGGGACTTCGGAGCGGGATGGGTTATGTCGGAGCGGGATCGTTGCTCGAACTGCGCGAGCGAGCCTCCTTTATTCGCATCACTTCTGGCGGGTTGAAAGAAAGCCACGCCCATGATATTACGATCACGGAAGAGCCGATCAATTACCAGCAATCGAGCTGACGTGCTCCTACTTTCCCACCATTCACCCTTTTACTTTTTTCCTCCGTCATGGAACATCCCATCGCAGTGATCGATTTTGGATCGCAGTACACGCAACTGATTGTGCGCCGCATCCGCGAGCTCGGTTACTTTTCACGCCTCTATCAGCCGGAAGAACTCCGTGATACCGGCGCTCCCGCTGCCGTGATCCTTTCCGGGGGACCCAGATCAACGCTCGATGAAGGGGCACCGGATATTGATTTCGAATATCTCCTGGAATTGGGCGTTCCCGTTCTCGGTGTTTGTTATGGGATGCAGTTGTTGAACCGCAAGTTCGGGGGAGAGGTTGCTCCGGGAAATACACGCGAGTATGGTCCGGCCACGCTCATGGTAGAAGCGGGGATCGAGAGCATTTTTCAAAACTTGAAGGGTCATTCCCAGATTTGGATGAGCCATTCCGATACCGTGAGCCGACTTCCTGAAGGCTGCGAGGTGACCGGGCGGAATCTCGACGGGATTCCGGTCGCACTGAAGTGGAACGATCTCTTCCACGGCATCCAGTTTCACCCCGAAGTGTCCCATACCAAAGAGGGCAGCGAGATCCTGAAGAACTTCCTCGCCTTGGCAAAAGATCTTCCCGTATTCAAAATCTCTTCGTTTAAGGAAGAATTGATCGAGCGGGTGCAAAGTGAAGTGGCTGGTCGCAAGGTGGTTTGTGGGGTCTCTGGGGGAGTGGATTCTTCCGTGCTCGCAGCACTACTCCACGAGGCGAAGGTCGATACTCGAAACATTTTTGTCGATACCGGATTACTCCGTCTCAATGAGGTGGCCGATGTCCAGTCACTCTTTGCCGATGCCGGGATCGAAATCGAGACGATTGATGCCTCCGAGCGATTTCTCTCCGGACTCGCCGGGGTCACGGATCCCGAGGAAAAACGGCGCATCATCGGACGACTCTTTGTTGAGGTGTTTTTCGATGCAGTGGGTTCCGATGTGGAGCTGCTCGCGCAGGGTACGCTCTACCCAGATGTGATTGAGAGCGCCACGAGCGGTTCGATTGCCTCCACCATCAAAACACACCACAACCGCGTAGACCAGATCATGGAACTGAAGCGGGCAGGGCGGGTCATCGAACCACTCGACACCCTTTTTAAAGATGAGGTTCGCGAACTGGGGCGTGTTCTTGGGCTACCGGAACGTGTCGTCGGCCGTCATCCCTTCCCTGGTCCTGGTCTCGCGGTACGTTGTCCAGGAGAAGTCACTCAGGAAAAACTGGAGATCATTCAGAAGGCGGACAAAATTTATATCGACCTCCTCCGAGAGCGGCATTGGTATGACTCGGTCTGGCAGGCTTATGCCGCACTGATCCCGACCAAGACAGTCGGAGTGAAAGGGGATGAGCGAAGCTACGAGTACGCCCTCAGTCTCCGTGCCGTGACCTCAGAAGATGCCATGACCGCAGAGTGGGTACACTTGCCCTACGAACTTCTCGCGGAGATCTCAAACCGCATTCTGAATGAGGTATCCGGGGTCAATCGCGTCCTCTACGACATCTCGACCAAACCACCGGCGAGTATCGAATGGGAGTAGCGGTTTTGCGGTCTGAGGAATAGAATCGTCCCAGTGTTGCGTATGTTTGGGGTGAATCGGCGGAATTGGGCGGGCTTTCAGCCCTTCTTCTGGGAGGCATTGTGTCCTGGGGCGTTGCCCCAGGCTGGTATGGGGTCGGGCCGTTGGCCCTCGCTGGTGGTGTGGGCACTGTGTCCTGGGGCGTTGCCCCAGGCTGGTATGGGTCGGGCCTTTGGCCCTCGCTGGTGGGATGGGCACTGTGTCCTGGGGCGTTGCCCCAGGCTGGTATGGATCGGGCCTTTGGCCCTTGCTGGTGGGGTGGGCACTGTATCCTGGGGCGTTGCCCCAGGCTGGTATGGGTCGGGCCTTTGGCCCTCGCTGGTGGAGTGGGCGTTGTATCCCCGAGGCGTTGCCCCAGGCTGGTATGGGGCGGGCCTTTGGCCCTTGCTGGTGAGGCGGTCTTGTATTCCGGGGCGTTGCCCCAAGCTGGTATGGGGGCGGGCCTTTGGCCTTCGCTGGTGGGCGGCGGTCTTGTATTCCGGGGCGTTGCCCCTGGCTGGTATGGGGCGGGCCTTTGGCCCTCGCTGGAGGGGCGTGTATATTTTCTGAAGGGCCAACGGCCCGACTCCATACCAGCCTGGGGCAACGCCCCAGGGGAATGGTCCGAAGACAATTATTGAAGGGCCAACGGTCCGCGCCATCGTTGTTGAGTCACACCGCAGTAACTCAGCGATCCAGGAATCGTTCGTGATTGGAGCGTTCGGCCGAAGAAAGCGGGGATTTCGCCTAATCTTCCTCTCCGTTACGTCAATTACGGTAAATCAAACTCATGAAGACCCGCTTGCGCTGGCCGTTTAGCTGTTTAGCTGTTTAGCTGAGTTCCGGACAAAAAGCTAAACAGCAAAAAAGCTACCAGCTAAACAGCTGGAGCTCCACTCCCTTCGATCTTCGATTGCTCGGTGTCGAGGACTTCGCGACGAAGATTTCCACCGGAACGGCGAGTCCACCAGAGGACGATAGGGGAGGCGATGAAGATCGAGGAATAGGTTCCCACGACGAGTCCGACGATCAGGGTGAGAGCGAAGTTCCGCAAGCCTGGTCCGCCAAAGAGGAAGAGAACGAGTACGGTCAGCAAGGTGGTTGAACTGGTGAGCAAGGTTCGGCCCAATGTTTTGTTGATCGCGTGATTCATGATCAATTTCACATCCCCTCGTTTCGTAGCGAGATCTTCGCGGATTCGGTCAAAGATGATGATGGTGTCGTTGATCGAGTAACCCAGGATCGTAAGGATGGCACCGACGGTGATAAGGGTGATTTCCTGACCCAGCAACGTCGTGATTCCGAGGACGATGACAAAATCATGACAAAGCGCCACGATCGCACCGAGAGCGAATGCGAACTCGAAGCGGACCGTAACGTAGAAGAGAATCGCGAGCATGCTCAGGAGAATCGCCATTCCGGAAGATAAGAGCATGGATTGCCCCACGGCGGAGCCGACGGAGCTGATCGTGGTGTCTTCGAGCGGGATGCCGAGTTCCTTCTCGATTTCTGCGCGAATCAGAGGGGCGGTATTATCGGGAGAACGAATGAGGAAAAATTCTCCGGTCGAACCCACCGGCTGTTGCTCTTGAACGAGGGGTTGCGCCCCGAGATCGAGATGGGAGATTGCTGCCATCACCTCTTTTTTGGTGAGTTTGCCATCAGATTGGATTGTGAGCGAGTCGCCACCTTTCAGTTCAACGCCGCGGGGATCCTTCAAAGGAATGATGATGAGCGAGAGAATCGCGGCCACGATAGAGATCTTCGCATAGGTGCGTCGTCGGCTGAGAAAGTCGAACGATTTATCAGGAATGAAGTTCAGGAAAGTGAGCTTTTTGAAAAAGGCGGCGTCGGTGAGCCAGCTGAACGCGACACGAGTCACGATCAGTGCTGTGAACATCGTCGCGAGAATCCCGATGATGAGGGTGATCGCAAACCCCTTCACCGTCCCGTCTGCTACGGCATAAAGAATGATCGCGGTGATGAGCGAGGTGATGTTCGCATCAAAGATCGAGGAAAAGGCTTTTTCGTAGGCACCTTCAATCGCGGCTTTCAGGGATTTGCCTGCTTCCATTTCTTCGCGAAGCCGTTCGTAAATGAGTACGTTGGCATCCACCGCGATCCCGATCGTAAGAATGATCCCGGCGATTCCAGGAAGAGTGAGGGTGAACTGGAACAAGGCCATCGTTCCGAAAATCATGACGATACAGGTTGAAAGGCCGAGGAGAGCAACGAGTCCGGCAAAACGATAGTAGATGACGATGAAAATCAGGGTAAGGACGAGACCGGCGACACCGGCGAGGATTCCCTGATTGACCGTCGTTTCACCCATGGTGGGAGAGATGTAGTTGGAATAAGCGATCTCGATGGGGTTTTCGAGGGGGTTCTCGAGAGCCGAGGCGAGGGCGAGTGCCTCGGCCTGGGTAAATTGGCCGGTGATCGAGCAACCGTCCGAGAAGGGCTCCTGAATGACCGGTGACGAAAGAATCACGTCATCTAGAATGATCGCGAGTGGTTGGCCCTGATTTTCCATCGTGAGCGGACCCATGATCTTGGAGCCTTCTCCGGTAAAGCTGACACTGATCGAGTCCCCTTTTTCGCCGAAGAAGTAACCGGCACTGGAAACGTTCCGACCCGACATGTCCCGCTTGATTTTAACGAGACCATAACGAACGGGAAGTTTGTTTCCTTCTTTGTCGACATCTTCTTTGTAGGGCAGAGCCTCATATCCGGGGATGACCTGACCGCCATTAGCGACCTGTATCGCGAGGCTGTTACTCTGAGGATGAAGAATGGAAAATTCCAGCTTTGCGACCTGCTCAAGTTTGCTCTGGATATTTTTCAACTCAGTTTCGCCAACGCCGGGCATTTGCAGGAAAATCCCGTCATCTCCCTGTGGAGCGAGAATGACTTCCCCAGTGCTCATGGCGTTGAGGCGGCTCGAGAGCACGCCGATGGCCTGCTCTTGCGTGGCCGGTGAGACCGTTTTGCCCTCGCTGGGTTTGATTTTGATCTCCATGGAAACCCCACCACGGAGTTCAATCCCCTTTTGCATGCCGAGCGAGCTGTAGAGCCAGACACTCAATGCCGCGACGGCCACCGCGAGGGCGGAACCGACGATGCGTTTCCGGCGACTGGTCTCGGCGGCAAAATACACAACAAAAAGAGCGAGCAGTCCCATTCCGAAGAGGAAAACCCAGTTCGAAGAAACTCCATGGGCGGGGAGCGCTTCGGC
>JAGPCC010000057.1 GCA_018058245.1 Verrucomicrobiales bacterium | reverse complement strand
CAATGGCGCACTCTGCAAAATGGATGGTTGTGAAGCGGGGGGCGGAGGAACCCTGATCTATTTCTCCTGCGAGGATTGTGCGGTCGAGGCCGGTCGCGTCATCGCGAATGGCGGTTCGCTCTACAAGGAAAAGTTCGCCATCGGAGAATACGGTTTCATCGCCATTGCCTGTGATACGGAAGGAAACACCATTGGTCTTCATTCACTCCAGTAAGAGTTCTCCCGTCTCGAATCGCCGCTTTCCCAGAGCGCAACGAATGTCTATTCTTTGACCCGGCGGTGGGTGAACGAATAACTGGTGACGACCTCGGTAATGAGTGTTTGCATCCGATAATCATCCGCCGCGATGGTCTCCATCAAGCGATCTACGAGAATCTCGTCATAACCTTCAAGCTGTCGACAAAGTGCGTAGGCGAGGAGCCTTTCTGTAAGATTGCGAGCGAGATCCGCTTTCCGGGCGGCAATGATGGATTTTAATTCTCGGGGTGAGGTGAAACGTTTTCCACCCGGAAGTTCTCCCGCTGCATCAATCGCTCCTCCAGAGTCATCGTGATCCCGCCAACGCCCGATGGCATCGAAGTTTTCCAGACCAAACCCGATGGGATCAAGGACTTTGTGGCAACTGGCGCAGGCCACATTGGTGACGTGCAACTCGGTGCGCTGGCGTAGAGTCATATTGGCGACCTTTTTACGGTCCTGCTTCTCCAGGGCCGGAACGTTGGCGGGCGCAGGCGGCACATGCTCTCCCAAGACTTGTTCGAGGACCCACACCCCGCGATTCACGGGACTGGTGCGATTGGGAAACGAGGTCGTTGCAAGAATCCCCGGCATTCCGAGAATCCCGCCGCGATTCGGATCTTTCAGGGTCACTTTGCGCATCTCGGGACCGGTGACGGATGATTCAAGACCATACAAAATCGCGAGAGTTCCGTTGAGGAAGGTATAATCACTATCAACGAAACGGACAACACTTTGGTTTTCCCGAACGATGCTGCCAAAAAACAGGCGGGCTTCCTCTTTCATCGCCGAGCGCATCTCAGCGGTTAGGAGCGGGTACTTTCCCGTGTCGAAAGTTTTGCCTTCGAGTTTTCCGAGGCCCAGCCATTGCATCCCGAATCCGTCGAAGAGAGCCCGCGATCGATCATCCATCACGAGTCGCTTTACCTGCGCTCTCAGAACCTCTGGTTCGTGCAACGTCCCACTGCCAGCGAGGCGAGAGAGTTCTGCATCGGGTCTCGTAGACCACAGCAAATAGGAGAGTCGGGAAGCCAACTGGTAGTCATCGAGAGCCACAATTGACTTGCCTGCCTCAATCTCTTTTGCAGGTGTGATGAAAAGAAACTGAGGGGAAACGAGAATCGCTTTGAGCATGAGACGCAGGGACGCCGGATAGTCGAGCTGGTTCTCGCGGGCGAGATCAAACACCGCTAGCAAAACATCCACTTCCGATTTTGAAGGAGGGCGACGGTAGGCGTCGTGAGCGAGTTTCTGCGCGATTTTTTTGGCTTCCGTCCGGAGATCAGCTCCGGGTGCCGGGGCCTCACCGAAGAGCTTTTTTTGAACGGCGGTGGGAGGAGCGCCTGCCGGAGCGAGCACCCGATTCAGAACGTCATTGGCGATGCCGAGATATTGTTCGGACTGGAGCGGGGAAAAGGTATTCAAATACCCTTCGCCGAACACTTCGTCCGGCAGCGCGGCGGTCACGGACGGGGCCACTCCGTAGAGATCGCGCAGGGTGTTTCCATACTCCACCCGCGTGAGGCGACGGATCACAAAAGGGCCGGGATCCTTTGGGCTGAGGTATTTGATCTTTCCGATCCACTGCTCCAGTTTCTGGCGCTCGTCATCTGTCGGATGTTTTTTTTCCTCTTCGGGAGGCATCTCGTGCTCCATCACCGTATCGACCGCCATCTTCCACGCCTTCCGCGAAGAGGCGCTCCCCGGATTCCGGACAGCCAATTGATAGTTCAGTCCCGCTTTCCGCTTCCGATCTCCATGGCACTCGATGCAATAGGCCTTCACGAACGGGTCGACCCCTTCTTTGAACGATTTTTTCGCATCGCTTTGAAGTCTTGCGAATTCCGCATCCTCCGTGTCGGTCGGATCCGCCCGACAAGGCAATTCCAAGAGCAGCGCGAGACCCAGCAAGAGCAGGATCGTCTTGAAGGAAAATGAGGTTAGGGAGAGCATCAATCGCATTTTGGGGAGGCACCTACGCTACCATCAGAGAGGGATCGCCGCTTGATCCGCATTGAAGCCAGCCAAGTATAGGCAGAAAGATGAGTAGAGAGCGTGAGATCTCAGCGGAAAGGTGAGATCACCATGCAAAAATCGGGTCAGAAACCCTCGTTTTTCTTCTCCTACGTTTGCATGGAACAAATGTACCCCGCGTAGCAAACAAGGAGAACGAAACCTTCCCAACGGGCCACTTTGAACCCCGTCCACATCAGCGGAAGCAACAGGGCGGAGATGCCAATCATCACGAGGAAGTCAAAACGGCCGATTCCGACGACTGACACCGGCTTCAAGATCCCGGCGACGCCACCGATACAGAGCACATTAAAAATATTGGATCCGACGATGTTTCCGATCGCCATGTCCGTTTCTTTGCGGAAAGCGGCCACGACGGAGGTGGCCAACTCGGGGAGCGAGGTCCCAGCGGCGACAATCGTAAGACCGATCAAAGCCTCGGACCAGCCAAAAGCACGCGCGATTGTGGTCGCATTCTCCACGAGCAATTTGGCCCCGTAGACCAGAGCCACGAACCCTGCCAGAATGAAAACAATCTGACTCCAGACGCGTTGTGAACCACCCTCTCCGGTAGTTGGGATCGTCGATTCGTCAGTGACGGATGACTTCAGGTCAGTGACGGATGACTTCAGCACGGCACTTTCCCTTCGGCTCATTCGGACGAGAAAGACGGTGTAGGCAACGACCGCCGTGAAGAGCAGCGCGCCTTCCCAACGGTCCAGGCTCCCGCCTGTGAGGCAGAAAATGCTGAAAAATACCGACGATACCAACATCACCGGCATATCGAGCCGGATAACTTGCAAATGAACAGAGAGCGGACAGAGCATCGCCGAAATACCGAGAATCACTGCAATGTTGAAAATGTTGGAGCCTGCGATGTTTCCAATCGCGAGGTCGCCCGATCCGGAAAGTGAGGATTTGATCGTGACCGCCAGTTCCGGAGAACTAGTCCCAAAAGCAACCACGGTGAGGCCGATGACCAACGGGGATAATCCCGCCAGCTTCGCAAGCCCTGCGGCGCCTCGGACAAGCGCTTCTGCTCCCGCCACAAGAATTGCGACGCCAACCACCAAAAGGGAAAATGAAACAAGCATAGGAAGCGATCAATGGCACCCGCGAACCGTAGCACTGGACTGATCCACGAAAAGAGGAATTGTTCCTACCCTGCTTGAAAATCGTCTTCTTTTTTGGGTGGAAAGGCCCGTCCGCACGCAGTTAGCGATCTTTTGCGTTTTTACTCACTCTTTTCCAATACCGTTTTCCGATTTGAAACGTTGTAATGTTATCGGCTTGATCGCGTCTATCAACGGGATTGTCCTGACTGTCGTTTTTCGGCACTCTGGCATCAACCGGTTGGTTTCCCAAAATCGGGCCAGCTACAAATCAAAACACACTGAAAAAAATGAAAAAAGTATTCGCTACTCTCGCATGTGCCCTCTTCGCCTCTTTCGCCTTTGCCGGTGAATATCCTGACATCAGTATTACCGAACTGGAGGAAGCTATCAGCAAAGGAAATGTCGTCCTTCTCGACGTGAACGGATCCTCCTCCTACGAAAAAGGTCACATCCCCGGCGCAATCGACTTCAGCGCAAAAGGTGACGACATCGCAGCTGTCCTTGGCGACAATAAAGACAAGCTGGTTGTTGCGTATTGTGGCGGACCGAGCTGCTCGGCATACAAGGCCGGTGCAAAAGCAGCTGAAGCTGCCGGATTCACAAACATCAAACACCTCTCCGCAGGAATCTCCGGATGGCTGCAGGCTGGCAAGGCTACCGAAAAAGCGGATACCAAAGGGTAATTCCTTCGCTTCCCTTGAAACGGAAGCATTTTCCAAAAGCGTTCCCGTCCAGTGCGGGAGCGCTTTTTTTTGCGCCCTTCTACCAGTCGGCAGGCAGGTCGGGCAAGGTTTCCTTCAAGATCGTTCTCACCCTCGTTTTCTCGTCCGGACTGAAAAATGCGAACTCCGGATCGGATTTAGTGAGCGAAAGTGCCTCCCCGATTCGAGCGTAGATCCGCTTTTTGAATCCAACCGGGAGGTTTTGGAAAACCGGGCTGTAGATCATGTAACTACAGCGATTCCGGAAGATGTGAGTCGTAAGATCGAGATCCTTCAGGGAATCTCCCTTCGAACTGCGGCGGCGATTCGCGAGAAACTCCTCCTGATATAGGGCGTCACACTGAAGACCTTTACCCTGCAGGGGGGCCTCATCGGCAAAAAGCAGGTATCGGGTTAGCTCTTCCACGAGACGGGAGACTTCTTTTCGATCCTCGTCGCTCAGACGTCCGTTGCTCCGCTTCAACGCCGTCCGCAATCGATACTGTACCTGGACGACCCGATTCACGAATCCGACCTGATGCTCGTGGAGAAGATGGGCAAGAAAATCACTCGTCGCGACAGGAAAGACAGCCCAGTCAAACTTCTCGCCCGGAGGAAGCGGCGTGGTAACGATCCCTTCGGGCGTGAATCTACCGGTGAGATTGCCCCAATGCGGTCCGATCCCCTCCGCCCCGGTCACGTGCCAACCACCGAAACGGTCGGAAAACGGGATGTCGTGCCCCGTCCGTGCCCGACGATAGGATTCCAGACTTCCCCCCGTCGGTCCGGGGACCACGGATTTGATCACCAGCCCAGGGATTTCATGGGTGTCCTCATCGGAGTGGCAATTCATACACCGGCGAGACCTCTCCGCGACAGGGCGCTTCCCGTTTCTAGGAATGTCAAAAATGTAAAAAATCCCTCCTATTTCAGGATCAATGGAGACGATTTCGATCCGTCCCCCCTGCACGTAGCCCAGGTAAATCTCCTCGTTGAAATAGAGCGCTCGAGGGGTGCGCGGGGAGATCAGGCTCAGTTGCAGGCTGGTCGTGGAATAGACCAGCATCTGGGAAGAGACGGGGATTTTCAGCGCCTCGAGGAGGCTTTCTAGGTAGGCCTTCTCGCTCGACTCATCGAGATTCATTCTGCCCTGTTCGAGATCGTCCTTGAGTTTCGTAAACGGATCGTTCAACGGACGGTTCCAATAATCATGCTCCGGTGCCTCAAGATCCGCAAAACTTAGGTCCTCCTTCTCAGCCGCGAAAAACAATCCCGTCGAGAGGAAGAGGACAAAAGCAAAAACAGCAGCATGAAAGATGGACATCACTACCAGAATACGATGGAACTCACCCTCCTGGCAACCCGAACGAAAGTCGGATAAGAGCTATGCCGGGGAAGAAAGTCGCAGAAAAACCCTAGTATGCCTCCACCATCGCTCCGTCGATGAGGATATTCTGGCCTGTCAGATAGGCGTTTGCTTCCGAACACAAAAACGCCACAATCCGCCCGAAATCTGCAGGTTCACCGTATTTCCCGAGAGGAATCGAGGCCTGGGACTTCGCCCGCTGCTCCTCGTAGGAGATCCCGGCTTTGCCCGCCCAGATCGTATCGAGCTGCTCAATCCGGTCCGTATCAATCCGTCCCGGCCCGACGGTGTTCACAAGGATTCCTTCTGGCCCCAACTCACGGGCGAGAGATTTCCCCAATCCGACGAGACCCGAACGAAACACATTCGAAAGCAACAAACCGTCGATGGCTTGTTTTGTTGAGACGGAAGTATTGTTGACGATCCGCCCGCCTCCCCCCGCTTTGAGATGCGGAAGGGCAGCGCGGATCGCCCGCACGTATCCCAGCATCGTAAGTTCAAAAGCAGACTGCCACGCGGCATCGTCGAATTGAGAAAATCCTCCTGCCGGAGGCCCTCCAGTATTGTTGAAGAGAGCCCACAAGCCGCCGAATTCCTTCACCGTATTCTTTACGGCACTTTCAATCGCTGCGGCATCAGTAATATCCCCGACCGTGTAGAGCGGACGATTTCCGGTTTCCGCTTCGATCTGATTGGCGGATTCGATTAGTCTATCCTCCGACCGTGCGAAGAGCATCACTCTTGCGCCCTCCCGGGCGAGTTCCATCGCAACCCCGCGACCGATTCCTCCGCTGGAAGCAAGAACGAGGGCCGCTTTGTCTTGTAGTCCGAGATTCATTTGGTAGTGGTTTAGCGGTTAGCTGTTTGGCAACTGACTTCGAGCAATACTCTTTTCGCTAAACAGCTAAACAGCTAAACAGCTAAACAGCTAAATTCGCGATCATCCTCGTGAGTTCATCCGCTCTCTGCTGCCAGTGTTTCTGACGTTCCTTCATTTCACGGATGACTTCGTCCGGGGCCCGTGTCACAAAGTTCTCATTAGATAGCTTGGTATTTACTTTTTTCGCCTCATCCTGTGCCTTATCGAGCTCTTTCCCGAGTCGCTCGCGCTCAGCGGCGACGTCGATGAGACCTTCCAAGGGCAGATAAATCTTCCCGATTACCGTGAGCGCGGCGGGGAGATTGTTCCCGGCGTTAAAACCTGGTTCCACGACAATTTCCCCTGCTCCGACGAGACGCTTAAAGACTGCCGCTTCCGTAAAAACTCCTCCCACCGGATCGATGATGATCTTGACGTTCTTGTTCGCCCCGAGACCATATTCCGCCTTGAGATTTCTAGCTCGTCCGACGGATTCGAATACCGCCTGAGCCTGCGCCCGTGCCATCGCGATCGCTTTGGCATCCTGTCCCTCGAGAACTCCCGAGGTCGGCAGTTCTGTCTGCATGAGAAATTCCGGATCGCCCGCCTCGCGATATCCCAGCTTCTCCCAGAGTTCCTCACTGATGTGCGGCATAAAGGGATGAACGAGGAGCAGGAAACGCTTCAGAACCAGGTCCATCGTCGCGAGAGTCGAAGCCCTCGCGGCGGGACTTCCCTCTTCGAAAAAATCTCCCTTCGACGATTCCAGATACCAATCGCAGTAGTGACTCCACCAAAAGTCGTAGAGCAACTGGGCAATCTCATTGAACCGGTAGTCCTGGTAAGCTAGCGCGACGTCCCGCTCGAGTTGATCGAGGCGGGCGAGGATGTCGATCGCGTAAATCGAAAGACTCCCAAAATCGACTGGTTTTACCTCGACCGCGCCGGGTTGCATCTGACGATACCGGGCCGCATTCCAGAGCTTGTTGGCAAAATTGCGACCTTCCACGATCTGATCTTCGTCGAACTTCACGTCCGTCCCGGTCGGGGCAATGCGCATGAGACCAAAACGCAGCGCATCGGCTCCGAACTCCGCCATAAGATCGAGCGGATCAGGCGAATTGCCGAGCTGCTTGGACATTTTCCGCCCTTTTTTGTCTCGAATAATACTCGTGAAAAAGACGTTCTTAAACGGCACTTCCCCCTGCCAGCGGAAGCCAGCCATGATCATCCGGGCCACCCAAAAGAAAATAATATCAGGCCCTGTAACAAGATCCGTCGTCGGGTAAAATTTCTTCAACGTGGCGCTCGGTTCCTCGTCGCTCTTGTACATCGTCGCAAAGGGCCACAACCAACTTGAAAACCAGGTGTCGAGGACGTCTTCGTCTCGAATCCAGTTTGCCGCGTCGGCGGGTGCATCGATCCCTACATGGATCGCATCCCCGGCACTGCCACTGTCGAGGCTTTCCCGATTCCGGAGTTCGTCTGCTATGTCTTTGCGATACCAGACCGGGATCTGGTGCCCCCACCAGAGTTGGCGGGAAATGCACCAATCCTGAATTCCCTCCATCCAGTGCGCGAAGGTCTTTTTCCACCGGTCGGGCCGAAAATGAATCTCATCGTTGGCCACCGCTGCGGCAGCCTCGTCGACGCATGGGTATTTCAAAAACCACTGCATCGAGATGCGAGGTTCGATCGGCACGTCGGCCCGCTCGCTAAACCCGACGCTGTTTTCGTAGTCCTCCACCTTTACGAGTTGCCCCATCGCTTCGAGCTTTTCCGCTGCCTTGATGCGGGCTTCGAAGCGATCCATCCCTTCAAATTCCGGACCGGCAAACGCATTGAGCGTCCCGTCGGGATGGAAAACATCAATGACTTCGAGCTGATTCTTCAAACCGATCGCAAAGTCATTTTTGTCATGTGCCGGTGTCACCTTGAGAACTCCGGTTCCGAACTCGGGATCGATATGATCATCTGCCACAATCGGAATTTCCGCCTCCGGGAAGGGACGCAGCACCGATTTCCCGACGAGAGCCGCGTAGCGTTTGTCGTGTGGATTCACCGCCACCGCAGTGTCGCCCATGAGCGTCTCCGGCCGAGTCGTCGCGATCTCCAGCCACGTATCCCCTTCCCCGACGACACGGTAGCGCATCGTGTAAAGTTTCGACTTCTGCGGTTTCATGATGACCTCCTCATCGCTCAGGGCGGTGAGAGACTTCGGACACCAGTTCACCATGCGCTTGCCGCGATAGATGAGTCCCTCGTTGAAAAGATCCACAAAGATCTTTGAGATCCAACGGCTGTAGTCTTCATCCATCGTAAAGCGCTCTCGTTCCCAATCGCATGAACACCCGAGGCGCTTGAGCTGCTGAATGATGATGCCGCCGTGCTCCTCTTTCCACTCCCATACTTTCTCAAGAAAGGCTTCGCGCCCGATATCGCGACGGGTCATCCCCTCTTCCTTGCGGAGTTTTTGTTCGACCTTCGATTGCGTCGCGATCCCGGCATGATCCGTTCCTGGGAGCCAGAGCACCTCTTTTCCCTCCATGCGTGCACGGCGGGCGAGAACATCCTGAATCGTGTTGTTGAGAACGTGACCCAGATGCAGAATCCCCGTCACATTCGGCGGAGGGATCACGATGGAGTAGGCCGGTTTCGCGCTGTTCTCATCGCCACGAAAACAGCCCGCCTCGATCCAACGAGCATACCATTGAGTCTCCACGTCACCGGGCTGATAGCCTTTTGAAATTTCTTCCGCCATAATTGCTTCCCTCTTGCAGGGGCGGAACTATTTGTCCCTTGCGCCCTTTTGTAAAACTGAATTCCCATTTCGCCGATTGCGTTCATGAGGGAAGAGATTACTATTTTCGTCCTATTTCAGCATCCCCATTGCTGACAGCACCACCTCGTATGCGATCCTTCGCGAATCAGAACCACTCCTACAAGCCTGTGCCAGGCCTTGTCGTGGCGTGCGCACTGGTGATGATGGTCTCGGCTCTGGCCGGGAAAGACTGGGATGTTTACAGCCTAGGGGGACGGGATTACGTTTCGGACGAAAATGTCGCAAAGTTTTACGGATTCGACCGTTTTGCGAAGCAGGATGCCGACCGGATTTTCAAACACCCGAGTCTCATCATGACTTGGAAGGTCGGATCCGAGTCCATTTACGTCAATAACATCAAGTTCAATCTGTCCTTTCCGGTCATTGAAAATGGCGGAATGGCGATGATCTCGACCGTCGATCTCGCCAAACTGGTCGATCCTGTTGTGAGACCCAGTTACATCCGGAAGCCGATTGTGTTCAATACCGTCGTGATCGATGCCGGACACGGTGCTCACGACACCGGGGCAAAAGGACCATTCGGACGGGAAAAAGACTACGCTCTCGATATGGCGCTCCGGCTCGAAAAGGAACTTCAAGCGCGCGGATTCAAAACAAAACTGACCCGCAGGGACGACATCTTTCTCACCCTCGGGCAGCGGGTTGAGATCGCAAACCGCGAAAAAGACGCCATTTTTATCAGCATGCACTTCAATTCATCGGGTGCGCAAAATGCGAACGGCATCGAAACCTACGCACTCGCGCCCCAGGGCACCAGTTCCACCGACGGAAGCAGCCCGTGGAACTCGCTCCTGACCGGGAACGTGCGGGATGCCGAGAACATCGCTCTCGCCACCGCAGTCCACGCCCATGTCATTTCCGAGCTGAAACCCGTGGACCGAGGCATCAAACGTGCTCGTTTTAACGTCCTCCGAGGCATCAATAAACCAGCCATCCTCTTTGAAGGCGGTTTTGTTACCAATCCCGCCGAAGCCAAGCTGATCAATGACCCTGAGCACCGTCAGCGCATCGCCGTAGCCGTCGCCGATGCCGTGGTGCGGTTCAAGACAGCGGTGGGGAAACGGTAAGGGCCAATCCTTCGATTTCCGCAGCAAGAAGTTGGAAAGTCACCTTCCGGCAAATAACTCAGGTTGGGAAAAATCAGATTGATCGCTTCCGAGAATCGTTCCTCGGTCAAGGGGTGTGGTTTCGGTGTTCCGTCCGGGGCGTGTCGCACGTCGTAGAACAGGTATTTGCCGAGACAGTCGAAGGGGAAGTATTTTTCGTTCTGCTTTCCACTCCAGCGAGAAGACGTCTCAATCGCAGGCGAGTGAAGCGCTGCACGAGGAAGCAGGGGAGGTTCGAGAGAATCGAATAGAGAATCAAAATGACGGCAGAGGTAGGCCACGGGTT
This sequence comes from Verrucomicrobiales bacterium, assembly GCA_018058245.1. Lineage (GTDB taxonomy): Bacteria > Verrucomicrobiota > Verrucomicrobiia > Verrucomicrobiales > DEV007 > Arctic95D-9. Next base: position 10,810 of record JAGPCC010000057.1, on the reverse strand, counting down.
CCAGATCAGAGTGATGTGAATGGCTAGGAATTGAACAACGTGAGCGGCTTCGCTCCGACAGGTTTCCCCGATGAATGCGTGGAGATATTCAGGATCGCGATCCCCCAGCTTTCGCTTTGCAAATCCATTGAACCACGTCGCGGCGTCTGGGAGCCAATCTTTCCAGGATCGGATCCGGAACAGGGTCTGATAGATCGCCCCACCCTCTTCCCATGTCCGGGAGCGGAAGAGAAACGAATCGGGAGGAAAATTTTCGCGTTCGACCCGGGTGAAAACCCACGAAATCCCGAGATGAATCACGGGGATTCCCACCAAATTGAGCAACCAAATCCAATGGCTGGGAAGATCAATCCACATCACGTCCCTTCCACTGAATGTACCCGCCAGTTCTCTTCCGTCGCAACGCCAGGAAAAATATCGCCTGGTAGAACACCAGAGAGATTGGGAACATCAGAGCGTTGAAAACGCTGAAATTCCCGATTTTTTTAAAAACGAAGAGGCATTGGAAAGTTCCGACCAAATAGAGCCCGAAGATTGCGAATTTTAATTCAGTGCCGACCACCGGGAAAAAAATCGTTGCGATACAAATCATGATCAGTCCCGAAAGCCATAGGGAAATCCCGATCAGCGCGGTTCGGGCGGTATTGCTTGCCCCTGAAATAAACCCCTTACTCCATCCCGTGACCAAGTCCCGAAACCCACCGGGAAACATGCGCATGGAGAGTGTCCCTTTCCCCAAAAAGCAGCAGCAAGAAATCCCCAGTTCTCGAAATCGTCGTGAGAGGCGGAAGTTCTCAAGGATCTCTCGTTTCACTGCACGATGGCCCCCCACCTTCTCATAGTGCTCTCGCGAAACAAACATCGCCTGACCGAAGAGTCCAATCCCCGAGGCTTTGTTTCGTTTCAGGGTAAAGGCGTTAATCCCCAGGATCATGATTGCATTGAAAAACGAGGAGAGTTCCTCGTGACCTCTCTTGATCCGATGATACGGACAGACGGAGTAGACCGCGCTCGGATCGCGGGCGAGCGCTGCGATCCGCAAGAGGCCTTCGTGCTCTAAAGTAAGATCCGCGTCGAGGAAGAGAAACCAATCACCCCTTGCTGCGTCAGCTCCCTGCTGACAAGCCCAGGGTTTCCCGAACCATCCTTCGGGTAGTGATTTTCCCGCGATCACCGTCGCCCCGAACTTGGCGGCCACCTCGGCAGTGGTATCGCTCGAATCATCATCGACGACAAGTACTTCAAATGGGAGGAATTCTTGGGAGGAAAGAGACGGAAGTAAAAGGGAGAGATTGTCCTCTTCGTTGCGGGCGGGAATGATGATGGAAACAGTGACTCCCGGCTGTAGCGCATCATGCTTTAATGCGGGGACGAAACGAAGGCGGGCAAACATCGCCCACGCAAAAAACCAAAGGAGAGAAGAGACCGCAAGATAACTCCAGAGGAACGCCTCCATGTTGTGTGTCTGTGAGACGATCACCATCCGCGCTTTGCCTCTGCGCGGACAATCCGGTCCGCGACTTTTTGACCACAGAGAATCACCATAGGCATCCCTCCGCCGGGGTTTACGGACCCCCCCGTAAAAAATAAATTCCGATATTTGGAGGATTGTTTCGGAGCCTTAAACGCCTGGTTCAACTTCCAATCACTCACCACGCCGTAGATTGAACCGCCATTCGAGTAGTACATTTTTTCCAGATCCACAGGAGTAAGAACGTCTTCGACCACGGTGTGCTTCCGCAAATCCGTGAGTCCCATCCGTTCCAGTTTGTCGATGACACGATCTTTCAGGGCCATGTATTCCTCATCGGTGTGCGGTTTGTCCGGATTAATGGGAGGAATGTGAGGAAGGATTTTGATGTTGTCGTGACCCTCGGGGGCTTTCGAGGGATCGCTTCGGGTCGGGGCGACCAGATAAATCGTGGGATCTTCGGGAAGTTTTCCCTGCTGAAAAACCGAATCAAAATGCTTGCTCTGATTCTTCGAATAAAAGAAATTGTGATGAGCAAGCTGATGATAGATTCGATCCGTACCCAGGTGGATGACTAGCCCAGAACAGGCTGGTGCAAATTTTTCCAGTTTTCTCAGAAATGCGGGAGGTTCACTGAGCAATCGGCGATAGGCTGGTAGTACCTCCATGTTGCAGACGACATAGTCGGATTCCAGTATTTCTCCCCCGGCGAGAGTGATCCCCTGGACGATGGGCCCGGCTTGGTTGATCGAAGTGACCTCGCAGTTCAGCCGAAGAGCGATCCCCAGGTCCTCGAGAAGTCTCCCGAGACCTCGAGCGAGATTGTACATGCCACCTCTTACATACCAGAGACCATAATCGAACTGGATCAGGGGCATCAGGTTCATATAACCCGGTGCATCGTGTGCAGAAGATCCCACGTACTTAATGAAATATTCGAAAATGGACCGGAGATGCTCCTCCTCAAATGACTCATGGATTGCCTCGGACATTGTTCGCCGGTGGTCCATTTTAAAGATCAGTTTCCAGCCATAGTGTCTCAGCATTTCCCAAACATTGTCGAGGCCCTTGCGGAAATACCCCGAGTCTACGAGGTCGTATTGCTCGCGCCCGTATTGCAGAAAGGCCTGAAACTGAGTCCACAGTTGCTCTTGGCTTCCGGGAAGCTTTCCAAGCTCCGCCTTCATCCTATCCGGCTCTTCGTAAAGATCGAGGACCACTCCATCTTCGAAAAAATTCCGCCAGTGCGGTGAGACGGGTTGAAGCTCGACGTAATCGGACATTTTTTTCCCGGCCCGCTCCCAGAGATTTTCAAAAAACTGCGGCAGCGTGAAAATGGATGGGCCAAGATCAAATCCATACCCTTCCACCTCTTTAAAATTCAACTTTCCGCCGATTTGCTCATTTTTCTCAAGGACTTCGACCTCAAACCCTTCGGCCCGGAGGGAGATCGCCGCAGCGAGACCGCCCAGACCGGCGCCTACAACGATGACTTTTTTATTGCGCTGTTTCAACTCGTTGCTCATGCGATAATTTCCGTTTTGGCGTAGGAAAGCCCGAAAGAATCCGAGATCAGATTCGACGCGATGCGTGCCGACTCGAAGATCGTGGGAAGTCCGCTTCCGGGATGAGTTCCCCCGCCGACAAGGAAACAATTTTTGAATTCTTCGAATCGATTCCGAGGTCTCATGAAAGCCATTTGACTCAGGCAGTGAGAGAGATTGAAAGTGGCTCCTTTGAAGATATCAAGTTCGGTGTTCCACGTTTTTGGAGTATAGATCTTTTCCACTTCGATCCTCCGCTCGAGATCGTGAATGCCGAGACGATCGGCGAAGGCTTTAAAAATCAGTTTCCGATATCGATCCTGATGGACATCCCAGTCCAGGTCCCCGTCAAGATTCGGTGTGGGGACGAGGATATAGAGGCTCGATTTCCCAGGAGGAGCCAAGGTAGGGTCCGTAACGCTCGCATTGCGAACGTAGAAGGAAATATCATCAGATGATCGATTGAGCCGGAAGATTTCTTCGACGTTCTTTTTGTAATCCCGAGCAAAGACGATGCTGTGATGGGGAAGATCGTAAAGAGTGTCGATCCCGAGATGCATCATGAAAGTGGAGCAACTGAACTTCATGCGATTCAGTTTTTCTTCGGTATATTTTTTTAACGCTCCCTTTGGCACGAGATGAGTCATCGCATGGGCAAAATCGGCATTGAGAATGACTTTGTCGCCGAAGATCTTTTCTCCATTTTCCAACTCGACTCCAGTGACTTTGCGTCCGTTGAGCAGGAGCTGTTTTACAGGAGTTCCCGTATGAATGTGCGCTCCGCAATCAGCTGCAGCACGCCCGATTCCGGCTGGAATCTCACTGAGCCCCCCGATGGTGTGATAAATCCCGTGCATATGCTCCATGTAGGAGAGCATCGCAAATGCCCCGGGACATTCCCAAGCCGACATGCCTAGATATTTACTTTGGAACGAGAATAGGAGTGCCAACTTCTCTTCGGTAAAGTATTTCTTCAGAGTGCCGAATACTGTCGAACCTAACGAAAGATGCGGTAAAGCCGGAAGGAGATCCGTCGAGAGGGAACTCAGCGCACTAGGAAAATCTCGTTCAAAGGCTGGAAGTAATTTGCTGAATCGTTTTTTTTCCCGTTTTAGAAAGGTGTCCATCGCCGCCGACTGCCCGGGAAAAAGTCTCTCGATTTCCGCCTTTGTGTCCTCCGTCTTGTTGCCCGCCCGGAAAATTTCGTCATCAAATCGAAGCTCATACATCGGATCGAGCCGCACAAATTCCAAATAATCGGCGGAATCCTTTCCCGCCTCGATAAAGATCCTGTCGAGGAGGGATTTCATCATCAAAAAGGTCGGGCCGATATCAAACCTGAAACCCCCAATCTCGTGCGCCGAGGTTCTCCCCCCGAGTCGATCGTGTTTTTCAAAGAGATGCACTTCCACTCCGCGACTGGCGAGGAGCAGCGCACTTGCGACCCCGCCGGGACCGCCTCCGACGATAATCACTTTTTTCGAGGAGTCTGCCGTTCCCATAGAGCCCAAATCTTTCATTTCTCGACGAAATCAACGACGGTGTGAAGGTGTGAGGCGGATGAGTAGATCCACGGAAATTCCGCTGGAATCGTTCCGGCGACAGGCGTCGTCGATCCTTTTTCCCAGGGTAAATTGTTCGGCAATGAAAACATTGAGTGACTTGTGTTTGAAAAACAGATCGCTTTTCGTAACACCACTCGTACAAATCAGAATGGAGCCCTCGCTACACGACCGCCCACAATACGATCTTCCGAGGATTGTGGTCATGCAGAAGACGTTTTTTTCTTCCGGAGCATCGCATTCCATTGCATTTCGCTTGGAAAAACTTCAAGCGCTCGAACAGGAAATCATTCGGCGCAGCGATGACTTGATTGCAGTTCTCGCGGAAGATCTCAGGAAACCAGCGCTGGAGGCCTATGTTTCCGAGGTCTATTTTGTGCTCAAGGAAATCCGTCTCTTTCGCCGCAAGCTCTCTCAATGGAGCCGCCCAAAACGAGTGGGAAACCCCTTTTATTTCTTCCCGGCTCGGAGTGAGATCCGTCGAGATCCGTTTGGTTGTGTACTCATCACCGCACCATGGAACTACCCGGTACAACTCTCGCTCAGTCCACTCATCGCGGCGATCGCCGCCGGGAATTGCGTTCTTTTAAAACCGTCCGAACTCGCCCCGGCGACGGCAATTCTATTGAGCGAAGTGATTCGAACTGTATTTTCTCCGGCCCATGTCACCGTGGTCCAAGGGGGCCCGGAAGTCGGGAAGACTCTCCTCAAACAACCTTTCGATTTCTGGTTTTTCACGGGGAATGAACGAATCGGCAGACTCTATGCTGAAGCGGCAGCAAAGAACCTCGCCCCTGCGATCTTGGAATTGGGCGGAAAATGTCCGTGCCTTCTTGCGGAAGATGCCGATCTCGATCTTTCGGTGGAGCGGATTCTCACGGCAAAATTTTTTAATGCAGGACAAACCTGTATTGCTCCGGATTTTGTTTTGATTCCGGAGAGTCTGCAGGAAGTTTTTGTCGAAAAAGCGAAGAATGTTCTTCAGGAAATGTATGGTAGGCCAGCGATCCCTGATCTGGCTTCCATCGTCAATCACGAGAACTACCAGCGCCTTCTCCAACTGATTCCGGAAGGTGCGATTCAGGTGGGCTCGGATGACCCTGCGACCTGTCGGCTTGCTCCCCGACTGCTTCGGAATTCAACCTGGAACTCCCCGGAAATGCAGGAAGAAATCTTTGGCCCCGTGCTCCCGATAATAGGGTATGACAAACTGGAGGATGCCCTTTCGGAAATCGCGGCGCGACCTTCCCCGCTAGCACTGTATGCGTTTTCTCGCAGCCGCAAAACTCTTGAGCGAATCGCCACTTCCGTCCGGTCTGGTTCGGTTTGCTTCAATGATGCGCTCAAGCAGGCCACTAACCTGAATCTTCCGTTCGGAGGAGTCGGCTCTAGCGGAATGGGGCGTTACCGCGGACGGGCGGGTTTCGAGGCATTCACCTACCAGCGGGCAGTGACGATGCGCTACTTTCTAAAAGACATTTTTTCCGTAAAACCGCCCTACGGTTCCCTACTGAAAACGATACGGAAATTCCTGAAATAGTTCACCCGCGGGTGCGCTCTAGGAGGACCATCATCAAGGTCGAGAGCATCACCCTGAGTTGATCGGGTGCATCGATCGCACCCAGTTGCTCAATCGTAAATCGACCTTCCCAGAAGGCCGACTGTTTGGTGACTCTCGCCATTTCATCCCCATTATCGATACGACGAATGAGATAACTGGGGTGGAAGAGATAACCCGAAAACATTCCGAGAAGAGGCAGTTGCCCGAAAATGCCGTCCATGACTTTTACCCAACCACTTTCCTCCTGAATCTCCATCTCAGGCGTTTCATGATCGAGGATTTCGTAGCGTGCCCGCCAGATAGACCGCATTCCTTTGCGGCGGACCGCTCCAAACGGATCTCCATTGCGATCGTAGAAGGTGTATTTTGCGGAGAAATCGATAATGCGATCGGCACGGATTTCGCACAGTTTTTCCGTCCGGGTTTCATCGGCGAAAACTTCGACGGATTCCTTGAGCCGAAACATTTTCTGACGCACGTAACAGACCGTCGCCCCGCTCGCGTCCGTAACTTTCAACTGCGGGGCCAGAGCGACGAGCTTGAAGGTAAGCTGGAGCGGGTAATTCATCCCCGACTCTACTTCGCCCTTTCCGTATTTTCATCTGAAACTTCGCTCTCGAAAAAAGGAGGACGGCGCACATCCAAACTGCTGAGAGGACAGAGGCTGAATCAGCCCTGATGACCGTCCCTCTTGATGCGGTTCATTTGCTCGTAAGTTCAAAAACTCCGTTCCAGTCTTCAGGAGGTCGTGAAGCGAGATCGCGACACCGCACTGCAAGGAGTTTCGCCGAGGTGGAAATCGTGTCGGACGGATCCAGGGCGAGCCGCTCGAATCCAGAAATCGCAGCGGAAAAATCACCCGCCGTATATTGCTCGAACACCATTCTATACTCTTGGCAAGCCAGGGCGAGGGCATCGGAAAAGGGTTCAAAAACGGCATGGAGTTCACTCGCCTTCGCTTTGCCTTTCACCTGAACACGATCTACGAGGAGATGAGCAGGCGATTCAGTGAGAGCGGAAATGAACTCTCCGGTGGCGAGAATGGACGCGGCGTAATTTTTGGTCTGTCCTTCGACGCGAGCTGTGGTGTTGACGGAATCTCCGACGAGGTTGTAGTCGCGGTAGGAGCGCGAACCAACGTGCCCGACGAGGCCGAGACCGCAATGAAGTCCGATTCCAATTCGGAGCCACGAATCGAGGTCATCAGCGGCGGCGGCTTCGCGGCGCGCGCGAAGAATGCGCTGAATTTCCAGCGCGGCCCGGAGGGCTCGGTCAGCGGCATCCGAACAGGGTTCGGGCGCTCCCCAGTAGGCGAGGAACTGATCTCCCGCGAAGCGGGCGAGACTTCCGTTCTCTCGCAACGCGGCATCGGTCTCAACTCCGAAGAGGCGATTCAGTAATTCGAAAACTCGCTCAACCGCTTGCGTTTCACAGAGTGTGGTGAACCCCCGAAGGTCACTCAGAAGGACAGCGACCTGATTTCCTTGGGGACGTATCATGTCGAGATTTTTTGTCACTTGTTTCAACACGGCGGGGGAAAAATAGAATCCCAGCATCGCATCCCGTTGTGTTCTTTCCCGCAATTCAAGGGTCCAGCGGCGTCCCGCTTCGAAGAATACAGCAGCACCCCAGAGCAGGGCGGCATTGGCCGTGGAAGGGAGGAGCGCAAGAAACCAGATCGAGAACCAACCGCCGATGAGGATGAGCGGCACTCCGGCGAGGGCAACGAGGATGAGCCGTCGTTTTCGGTTTACGAGCGAGAAGACTGCGGCGGCAAGAAACGCAACAACAAGGAAGAGGACAAGATCGAGCCAGAGAGGGGCGGGCCGGATCGATCGATCGTGCAGGAGGTCGTTCAGAGCGGTGCCGTGGAGGAACATTCCCGGTTCCATATCTCCGTGCGTCGTGGGTTTGCCGTCATATTCGGCATCAAATCCGAAAAAAACGGTGGCATCGAGTAAGCTCTGTTCTCCCTCACTGGCTCTTTTTTCCAATTCCGCGATTTTCCAGAATCGCTCCTCGATTCCCTCTCGTTTGTCGAAGTGGTCATCGTAATAGGAGTGAGATAGGTTCAGGAACACTCGGGAATCATCTGCGGTGGATATCACGGTCTTGCCGTCCCTCCCGAGGGTCTTCCACTCCATCCTGCCGTCTGCGTTTTGTTTCGGAGCGAGCGGACCGGGACGGGAGGCACCAAAAGCAGCGAGCGCAATCGAAGGCAGCGTTTCGACTCCCATCCGATGAACCATTTGATATTCCCGCCAATTTTTTCCTGCTTTGACATTGACGACTCCTTGCCGCAAGTCGGCTCCTCCGGCGAGGGGAAGGGAGCGCAATAGATACGGTTTCATCCCAGGGCGGGTCTCCTGCGAAAGTGCGAGCACCACGGTGGTACCGCCAGCGGCTTGGATCTCGTTGATTGTTCCCGCAAGTAAGGCCTGGTCCTCCTCGCGGCCATAGGCGTAGATGATGTCTACAACGATGACCCGTGCGCCGAGTGCCGCGATCGTTTTCAGAACAGAGGCGGTGGTCGCGAGTTCGCCATGCGCAGCGAACCGTCTCGCAATCTCGTCATCAATACTCAGTTCAACAAAGTGAATTGAGGGATCGAGAGCCGATGCAAAATCGAGTTTCGCGCGGATCGAGAGAGCTTCGTCGAGCCAGGCGAGCTCTGGTTTTTCGGCGATCTGAGGAGCAAAAATTCGAAGTGGGAGGAATAATCCGAGCAAAATCAGTGGAAAAAACCACGGAGTCTTTACCAAGTCGAACGGACGCGGAGGATCGGGGCGGGAGATCACGGGACGGGAGGAGTGGTGATCGGAAAAACGAACACCCCAGGCTCGGCGAGACCGAAAGGAATCACCTGGCTGTCTTCACGCCACTCTTCATCGAGCGTTTTGAGCCCCCTCCTAACTGCTGCGACAGGATTTTTCGGTGTACGCTTCGTTTCGTTGTTTGCCGTTTCTTTAGCACCCCGGGTCACCGCTGCTTTGGACGCAGGAGAGAACCGGATGGAATCGGTGAGGGAGTCTCCGAATTTGGCTCGATATTCGCCTACGTTTTGTTTTCGGAGAAGGGTCGTGAGACGATTTTTGATCGCATGGGAGTGTAGCATCGCGGTTTCTCTGTCATCTGCGACGAGAGCTTCTCCGAGCCATTCTACGTATTCTGTAATCCGAGAGAGGCTGGGATCATCTTTCGGAAATACTGCGACATAGAGATCGATCGGGTTGGACGTTTTGTCGAAGGGCCATGCCGAACCAATCGCGGGAAATCGCAGCGGTTTCGAATCGTCTGTCTGCACGGCAAGAACAGGAGCGAGGTCCAGATAGGGAGCATCCCGGTCAAACGCGATCAGTAGCAGCGTCGCTCCGGGTGGGGCCTTTGCAATGGCGAGCACCTCACGATCCTTTCCGATCACTTCCGTCGAATGATACGGAAGACAAGCGCCCCCTGTCACTGCAAACTCGGCGGAAGGATCCACGATGTAGACGGAAGCATGAGCCTCTTCGGCCTGAAGTCTACTGGGCTCGGAGATCACAAGCGAAAGCAATCCGATGGAAAGGAGGAGGCGTTTCATGTCGTTAATGATCTTTCCGTTGGCGGGTTCCTGCGTCAAGGCTGTCCCGTGCCGTGACTCAGGAGAAGACGATTTTTCCAGTGAATTATGAAATTTTAGAAGAAAAAGGGAAGCAATTTCACCAAAATCCAAGGGGAGAGCAGGATGCCGTCTGCGATCGGTTGGACTTTGTCAGAATTTCCGGATGGAACGGCGATTGCCAGCCCCAGGATTGCGAGACCGGAGAAAACGAGTGCGACCCCGGCCGGTCCCTCCCCGCGAAGAGTCCGGCCATACAATCCCGCAGTGATGGCACAGAGACTCAAAATTTCGGGTAGACGACCTGATTTGCGGACTCTCGAAAAATGTGCGGCGGGATCCGTTTGGTGATCCAAGGCACTCTCCGATCGAGCGATGAGGAGGCAATTGGCGGCGAACAGCAGCACCATCCCAAGGCCGATGGCAAGGAAATGGGGATCAAGTGACCGATGCGGGACAATGATCATGATCCCCATCGTGAAACAGAGACTGATCGTGATTTCTTTGAATGGGAATGATTTGGGGAATCGCTGATGAAGAGTCGAAAAACGAAAGATAAAATAATAAAATCCCGTGGAGAAGCAGAGAACAAGGCCTTCGACGAACACGTGAGCGCCCAATCCGCAGAACAGAACGGCAACCATAATGCCAACGCAGAGCACGGCAAAAGTAGAGAGCAGTCCGAAATGATTTTGCGCCCAGCGATGCCGGTCGGAAAGGCGAAGGCCAGCAGGGATGCGTCGAGCATCGAGGAGTCGGTCCGCAAGATACACCAGCCAAACACTAAAAAACAAGGCCGCAGCCGGTCCCGTGCGGATCTGAGCCCCGAGACAATACGCCCATCCCAACGCGACGAACGGTGCGTCGAGGCAGAGACGAGACGGAAGTCTGAGGATGGTTTCCAAAGCGTTCTGAGTGGCGGTGGAGAGAAAGGACTGGAGAGAAGAGCGGACCTATTCCCTACTTCGCGACTTCCCCAGGGACCAATCAATTTTACTTTCGGGTGAGAAAGGCCAAAGTTCCTAAAACTGTCACCTTATGTCTCACTCTTCCAACCTTTTTGCCCTCATTCTG